>JAAFGW010000308.1 GCA_010365175.1 Sulfuriferula multivorans
AACGACGAACAACGCAGCCATGCGGAAAAAGACGCCGTTTCATGTTGCGATATTTCTGATTCACGACACTAACGGTGCAACCTGACGCGCTGGAACAGCTGATTAGCGCTTTGCGTGTGTTGCCGGGCGTGGGGCCGAAGTCGGCGGCACGGATGGCTTATCACTTGCTGCAACGTGATCGGCGTGGTGCCGAAGCACTGGCTGGCGCACTCAATCATGCGCTGACGCATCTGCACCACTGCCGCCTGTGCAACAATTTTTCCGAAGCAGAAGTGTGCGAAGTTTGTCTCAGCCCGCGTCGTGACAAGCGGCAACTCGCGGTGGTAGAAATGCCGACTGACTTCAACATGATGGAAGCCACGCAGAGCTACACGGGGTTGTATTTCGTGCTGATGGGGCGGCTAAGCCCGCTCGACGGTATCGGCCCGCGCGAGATCCATCTCGACCGCCTGATCAACCGGGCGCTCGACGGCGTGGTTGATGAAGTGCTGCTGGCAACCAACTTTACGCCGGAAGGCGAGGCGACCGCACACACCATCGGCGAATTGCTGAAGGCGCGCGGCCTCAAGGTCAGCCGCCTGGCACGCGGCGTGCCGGTAGGGGGCGAACTGGAGTACGTGGACAGCGGCACGCTGGCGCAAGCCGTGCGTGACAGGCGTACCGTTTAATGTAGCGCGCAGGTGCATCGTTTGATGTGGCGCAAGATAAGCACCCTACGAATCAACAAACTGAATAATCGATACAACGGAGACACGATGGAACTCAATGCACTGACTGCGCTTTCTCCTCTTGATGGCCGCTATGGCAGCAAGACTGCTGTATTACGCGATTTTTTCAGTGAGTTTGCACTGATCAAATACCGTGTCATCGTTGAAATCGAATGGTTGAAAGCATTGGCTGACGAGCCTGCCATTATCGAGGTGCCGTCATTTTCAGCAGAGGCCATCGCGCTGCTCGACGGCATTGCGGATCATTTTTCGGTGGTGGATGCCGAACGCGTCAAGGCCATCGAGGCGACCACCAATCACGACGTAAAAGCAGTCGAGTATTTTCTCAAGGAAAAAACCAGCACCAATGCTGAAATTGCAGCGGTGTCTGAATTCATCCATTTCGCCTGCACCTCGGAAGACATCAACAACCTGTCGCATGGCTTGATGCTGAAGGGCGCACGTGACGGTGTGCTGTTGCCCACACTGGAAAAACTGATCGAGCGCATGACCGAACTGGCGCACGCCCTGGCCGATCTGCCGATGCTGTCGCGGACGCATGGTCAGCCGGCCTCACCGACGACAGTAGGCAAGGAACTGGCCAACGTTGTCTATCGTTTGCGCCGTTGCTATATCGCCATTGCAGACATCGAGTTGCTGGGCAAGATCAACGGTGCTGTTGGCAACTACAACGCCCACCTGTCGGCTTATCCCGAGATTGATTGGGAAAAATTTGCGCGGAATTTCGTGATGGAACTGGGACTGACCTTCAATCCCTACACCATCCAGATCGAGCCGCACGATGCCATGGCTGAGCTGTATGACGCCATCGCGCGCACCAATACTATCCTCATCGATTTCAACCGCGATGTCTGGGGCTATGTCTCGGTGGGCTACTTCAAGCAAAAGGTCAAGGCGGGCGAAGTCGGATCAAGCACCATGCCGCACAAAGTCAATCCGATTGACTTTGAAAACAGCGAAGGCAACCTGGGCCTGGCCAACGCAATGCTGCGTCATCTGACTGAGAAGCTCCCCACCTCGCGCTGGCAGCGTGACCTGACCGACTCCACCGTACTGCGTAACATGGGCGTGGGCTTTGGCTACAGTTTGCTGGCGTATGAGTCCTGCCTGCGTGGCTTGGGTAAGCTCGAAGCCAACCCGGCCGCACTGGCGGCGGACCTCGACGGCAATTGGGAGGTGCTGGCCGAACCCATTCAGACCGTGATGCGCCGCTACGGCATTGCCAACCCCTACGAACAGCTCAAAGAACTGACGCGTGGCAAGGCCGGCATGACGCGTGATTCGCTGCATGTCTTCATCGAGGGACTGGCCATTCCCTCGGCCGAAAAGTCTCGCCTGAAAACGATGACCCCGGCTACTTATACCGGCATCGCAGCCGAGCTGGCGCGTCAGATTTAAGCCCGGAAGACATTGACGGAGTTGTCATGACTGGAAATGATCTTGATGTTGGCGTCGCCGACTTTGAGCAAGTTGTACTTGAGGAATCAAACACTCGACTGGTGGTGGTCGATTTCTGGGCACCGTGGTGCGGCCCCTGCAAATCGTTAAAACCCATTCTGGAAAAGCTCGCCGCTGAATATGCCG
>JAAFGW010000309.1 GCA_010365175.1 Sulfuriferula multivorans
GTATGACGAGAATCAGCCCCGGCCCCTTCACCTTCCAGAATCGCCCGAGCATGAACACCACGCCGCGCTCGTATTCGCGCAGGATGCGCAGGCTGGCGACCACCAGCGCGACGATTACAAAGACGATGGTTATACCGCCGAATTCAAACATGGTCATTCTCCATTTGGGGTTCAACATCAAGGATCAAATCGTGCCGGGCGCGCACCCGCACCCGGCTGCCGCGTTTGAGCGGCACATTGCTGCGCACTCGCCATTGCTCGCCATGCACGCGCGCCCAGCCTTCGTGTTCAATGTCCTCCAGGATTTCTCCGGGGGCGCCGATCATTTCTTCGGCGCCGGTCACCACCGGCCGCGCACGTGCCTTGAGCGCCATGCCGACGACAAAGAAACTGAACAGCCCGCTCGTAAGTGCCACCGGGATGATCAGCGCCCACGGCACGCCATAGCCGGGGACGTCGGTATCAATCAGCATCACCGAACCGATGACAAAGGCAATGACGCCGCCCACCCCCAGTGCGCCGAAGCTGGGTATAAATGCCTCCGAAATCATTAGCGCGATACCCAAAATCATCAGTGCCAACCCGACATAACTGATGGGCATGACTTGTAGCGCAAACAGACCGAGCAGCAGGCAGATACCGCCGACCACGCCGGGGAACATCAAGCCGGGATTGGAGAATTCGTAGATCAGCCCGTAAATGCCCAGTAGCATCAAAATGTAGGCGATGCCGGGATCGCCGATGACGGCCAACAGACGGCTGCGCCAGTCGGGCATGACGCGCTCAATGGTGGCGTTGGCCGTGTCCAGAATCACCGTCTGGCCGTTCATCTTGACGCTGCGCCCATCGATCTGCTTCAGCAGGTCGTCGAGGTCGGTTGCCACCAGATCGATCACTTTCAGATCCAGCGCCTCGGACGCCTGCAGGCTGACCGCCTCGCGCACGGCACGCTCGGCCCATTCGATATTGCGCCCGCGCAGTTCGGCCAGGCCACGAATGTAGGCGGACGCATCGTGCACCACCTTGCGCGTTTTGGCGTCGCCCGCTGGGGAGGGCTGACTGCCGCCCGGCGTGTTTGCGCCGGGCTTGCTTGAATCGGGTTTGTCTGCGGGAACCGGCTTGTCTGCCGAGGCAGGTTTGTCGCCACTGCCCATGGGGGCCAGTTCCACCGGGGTCGCCGCGCCCAGATTGGTGGCAGGCGCCATGGCTGCGATGTGGCTGGCATACAAAATATAGGTACCGGCGCTGGCAGCGCGGGCACCCTTGGGTGAAACATAGGTCGCCACCGGAACCGGCGAGGCCAGGATGGCCTTGATGATGTCGCGCATCGATGCGTCCAGGCCGCCCGGCGTGTCCATCTCGATCACGACCAAATGCGCCTTGTCCTTGATCGCTTTATCAAGGCCGCGCAGCAGATAATCGGCGCTGGCCGGGCTGATTGCACCTTGGACCGTCAGCACGCGTACGGTCTCAGCGTTGGCAGGCGCAGCGCATCCCAACCCCAGACCGGCCAGCAGAATCAGGCGAAAAAAAAAGTGAAGCAGATAATCCATGCTTCACTTTAGACCTTAATGGGAACCGTGCTCTGACAGCGTGCCACGGCATAGTGTCGGCAGTTTAGTTCGCCACCACCGGCAAAATCCACAATTCGACGCAGCGGTTCAACTGGCGGCCGGCTTTGGTATTGTTGTCAGCGTGGGGTGCGGTTTCGCCACGGCCATAGGCTTCCAGACATAACGAATTGACGTTCTGGCCGGCAAAATAATCCAGCACCGACTGCGCACGCTTTTCCGACAGGGCCTGGTTGTTCTCATGTGATCCCACGCTATCGGTATGGCCGATTACGCTCACGGTCGTCTTCCCATACTGGTTCAACACGCGTGCGATTTTGATGAGCGTCGGTGTGTAGCCGGGCTGCAAAACTGCCGAGCCACTTTCGAAACCGGTGCTGGAGGTCATGCTGACCAGCAGGGCATTATCGCGGGCACGTTTTTCCACGCTGATTTCGCCGCGTTGGATTTCGGGTTGCACTGGTCAGGGCATTTTGGGTGGTGTGTCGCCTTTTTGCGAAGGCAGGGGGGCGAGCGATTTGACCTTGAGATGCAGTGCCGCTTTTGCGAGTAAGTGTGCGCTGACCGGCGCCGTGATGAAAAGAAATACCGAGACCAGCACTTCGTGCAGACTGACGCCTTCGTTGCGCAAGCTGAAATACACGGCAGACGCGATCAGCAGACAGCCGACGCCCAGCGTGGTGGCCTTGGTGGGCCCGTGCAGGCGGGTGTAAAAATCGTTCAGGCGC
>JAAFGW010000310.1 GCA_010365175.1 Sulfuriferula multivorans
GCAAGGGCTGGGCAGAACCTAATGGCACCCGCTCATCCACGCACCGGCACAGCCGTTTGCGCCGCCGCTTCGGTAAACTCTTTCAGCCAACGCAATACATCCACTGCGTCCCATCGCGCAGGGTCATACAGCGCATAAAGCAGGCCCTGATAGCCAACGACATCCAACTGACGGTGATACCCGGCACGCTGGAACAATGCTTCGATTTCCGCAAAGCAGGTGTTGAAGTGCAATTTGGTAAAGGGCGTCTTCCCCTCCGTGACGAGGCCATCCATGCGCAATTCAAGGACGGCTTCACTGACCACGTCGGTGGACATGCGATTTACGCTGTATTTCAGTTGTTCGACATTGACCATGACTGTAGCTCTCGTTGTGTTCGTTCAATTCGTTGAATCGGGATATGCCTACGCTGTCAACTGCCGATCTGTATCAACTCATCCCAGCGCGTGGTGTAACAGCGACTGCGCATCTCGCTGCGCATGCCCCATTTAGGCGTGACGGGCACTCTGGCAAAGCGCAGAGTGCCGGCCCCTTCCCGCTTGTTAATCCGGTCAATCACGCCCATCAGCCGATCACTGCCGTCGCGCATGGCAGGTGCGAACAGGTCTGAGGTGAGCTCGCCGCGCTGCGACAGATCGAACAGCATCACCGCGCATTTGGAGTAGGCCACGCCAGGCTTGAAGATTCGTTCCAGCGCCGACAACGCGCGTGCGATCAGGTCTCGAGTGTCGTCGGTGGGATACGCAAGGATGCAGCTTTCGGCGTCGGCCACGATCGGCTGGCCTGGATCGTGGCGCTGGGTTTGCAAGCTCACTTGCAGACCTCCGCACAGTGAAGCCTGAGACCGCAGTTTTTCCGCCGCGCGGGTGACGTAGGTCGCCATGGCCTCGCGAATAGGCTCCAGTTCGGAAAGCCTATAGCCAAACATCTTGCTGGTGCAGATGGCTTTTTTTGCGGGCGGTGCTTGGTGCATGTCAAGACAGCTTTGCCCGTTGAGCTCCCGTCCCGTGCGCTCGACGGTCACTCCAAACGTCATCCGCAAGATAGCCGGGTCGCACTGGGCGAGATCCCAGGCCGTATGGATATTCATCGCCGCCAATCGCACACCCAGACGCCGCCCTACCCCCCAGACAGTGGTCGCCGGGGCCAGTTTGAGCAATCGCTGTTGCCGTAAAGGATCGCGAAGGTCGACCACTCCACCGGTGGCCGGCCATTTCTTGGCCGCCCAATTGGCCAGCTTGGCCAAGGTCTTGGTGCTGCCAATACCCACGCCAACAGGAATGCCCACCCATTGCAAAAGGCGCTGGCGGATGGCCGTACCGAACTCAGTGAGGTCTTCCTGGATACCGGTCAGGTCGCAGAACGCCTCATCGATGGAATAGACTTCGATTGTCGGCACCATGGATGCCAGGACGCTCATCACACGATGGGACATGTCCGCGTACAGCACGTAGTTGCTTGATCGCACCGCGATCCCGAGCGAGGCCAGCTGGTCTCGCACCTGGTAATAGGGCGCGCCCATGGGGATGCCGAGTTCTTTAGCATCAGCCGAACGGGCAATCACACAACCATCGTTATTGCTTAAAACCACGACCGGCACGCGCTTGAGCGCTGGTTGGGAATCGCGCTCGCAACTGCAATAAAAAGCATTGCAATCGACCAGGGCGTAAGTGGTCATCCACGCCCCACATAGCTGACCACCCACATCACGACGCCCCAGATTTCAACGCAATCCGGATCTTCGAACGTCAGCGGCAGGGTGGCCGATTGCGCGTCGACCAACATCAGTGTGTTTTTGTCTCCTGTGCTCACCAGGCGCACACAGTAGCTGTCCGCACCGTCCAGATGAGCCACGACATAATTGCCTGCACAAGGCGACACTGAACGGTCGACAATCAAACGGTCACCGGGGTAGATGCCGAAGCCGATCAGACCGTCATCGTTCACCATCACTGCACGCATCTGCGGGGCGCCGATACCGACAATGCGATCAAGGGAAAACCCCCGCTCCTTTTCGTCTTCGGCGGGTGATTGAAAACCGGTGATGCGCAGCTCTCTGGACTCCGGCAGCATGTGCTGCAGGCGTTCACTGCGAGTAAGAATGGTGAGAGACATGCCGTGCTACCCGATTAACTGTACATGCGTACAGTAAACGAATCAGCACTCGCTGACCAATTGATTATCGGCAACTGCGACGAGGGGGTTTCAGTTCCGTGCATCAGACATTTTTGTCGGACGCGTTACTGAAGGAACACCACTACCTGCCCGGCATCG
>JAAFGW010000014.1 GCA_010365175.1 Sulfuriferula multivorans
GACCCCGCCAGGCGTTGGGTTATGCGGGGAAGTGGGTGCAGGTTTGGCTGGGATAGCGGGGGCAATTTGTCCAATGGGTTGTGCCGGTTTTACCGTCGTAATGGGAATCTGAACCGACGGAACTGCTGGCGCTGGCATTGGCATATCCAGAATGACAGGTTCTGCAACTTGACCGGGCGCAGCAAATCCCTCGGATTCCGTGTTCCACTCCACTACTGGCGCATCGGGGGGCGGAAATTCCTGATAAAAGTATTCCGTCCGGCTTGGCGTTGAAGTGCCCAGCACAGTGTCAATCACCGATTCGGATGTGCGTGTGCCGGTGTTTGGGTTGATTTGTACGGAGATGATGCCACTGGGCATGGACCAGCCTTTTTGTGGGATGCCTTTGAGTGCAGTCCCCATGAAGTTCATCCAGATAGGCAGGGCCGTTTGTGAACCTGTTTCACCACGTCCCAGTGAGCGCGGCTGGTCGTAACCCATCCAGGCGATCGCTACCAGGTCGGGGCTGAAGCCCGCGAACCAGGTGTCACGCGCATCGTTGGTGGTACCCGTTTTGCCTGCTATGTCGCTGCGACCTAGCTGACCCGCACGGGCGGCTGTGCCATAGCGGACCACATCCTGCATCATGTTGGTCATGAGCCAGGCATTGCGGGGATCGATCACCCGGGGGGCATTCCCCCCTGCTTTTTGCGGACTGGATTGCATCAGCAAGCGTCCGTCCTTGTCATACACTTTGTCAATGAGATAAGGGTTAACGCTGAAGCCACCGTTGGCGAATACCCCATAGGCCGCCGCCAGTTGCAATGGCGTCACACTGCCCGCGCCCAGCGCCATAGTCAGATAAGGAGGGTGACGCGCTGGATCAAAACCAAAACGGCGAATGTAGTCGCGTGCGTAATAGGGTCCGATGGCTTGCAAGATACGTACAGAAACCAGGTTAAGCGACTTGGTGAGTGCTGTGCGTATACGCACCGGCTCACCGGTGCTGCTGTCGTAGTTTTTAGGTTCCCAGGCGGTGCCGCCGGCTTCTTCGGCGGTGAGCGAGATAGGCGCGTTTTCGATCATCGACGCTGGGGTCAGGCCTTTTTCCAGCGCGGCCGAATAGATGAACGGCTTGAAACTCGAACCCGGTTGACGCCATGCCTGGGTCACACGGTTAAATTTATTGCGGTTGAAATCAAATCCGCCGACCAGCGCAGTGATGGCGCCGTCTTCGGGATTCACCGCGACCATCGCAGCCTCGACTTCCGGTAGCTGTGCCAGTCGCCATTGCGATTTGCTGAGCAATTGCACCCGCACCACAGCACCCGGTTCAAGCTGGCGCCCTTTCTTGCTGGCAGCCCAGTTCGCTACCCATTTGAGCGAGTTTCCTGTTATCTCAACGACCGTTCCGTCATGCAGTTGCGCACGGATCAGTTTGGGGGCGGCACTCAGGACGATGGCAGGCCGCATGTCGCTGACAGGCGAAATATCATCCAGCAAGTCGACGATGGCAACGTCACGTGCTGCCTTGTCGGCAGGCAGGCTGATCTGCTTCTCCGGGCCGCGATAACCATGGCGCAGATCATAATCGGCGATGCCCTGCCACACAGATTGATTGGCGGCAGCCTGTTGCACCTGTTTTAACGTGGTGACTACTTTAATGCCGGTACTGTAGATGGATTCCCCGTATTTTTCGAACAGGGTTTGGCGCACCATCTCCGCAGCGTAGTTGGCAGACACATCGGTTTGCTGGCGAGTCTGGCGGATGACCAGTTTTTGTTTGACAGCAGCCTCCCAGGTTGGCTGGTCAATGAATTTGAGCGTGCGCATCCGCTTCAGCACATATTCCTGGCGTGATTTTGCGCGCGGAAAGTTAACAACCGGGTTATAACGTGACGGCGCCTTGGGGAGTCCTGCCAGCATAGCGAATTCGGCCAGCGACAACTCAGGCATGGTTTTTCCGAAGTAAGCATGTGCGGCGGCTTCAAAACCGTAGGCACGTTGCCCGAGATAGATCTGGTTGATGTAGAGCTCGAGGATCTTGTCCTTCGATAAGCTATGTTCAATTTTCATCGCCAGCATGGCTTCGGATAGCTTGCGGGTCAGCGTTTTTTCGTTCGACAGAAAGAAATTGCGCGCAACCTGCATGGTGATGGTCGATGCACCTTCCTTGGCACCGCCGGATAACAGGTTCGATGCCGCCGCACGCAATACACCCAGCGTATCCACGCCGCCATGAGAGTAGAAGCGTTCATCCTCTGCCGAGATGATGGCCTGCTTCATGTAGTCGGGGACTTTGTCGATGGTGATGAAGGCGCGTCGCTCCTCGCCGAATTCGCCAATCAACGCGCCATCTGAGGTGTATACCCGCAATGGGAGCTTGGGTTTGTAATCAGTCAGTGCCTCAAGCGGCGGAAGGTTGGGGTAAATCAGTGCAGCAGCCAATCCTGCCAGTGCCGTACCCACTACGCCCAAGCTGACAGCCAGGGCGATTGCGTAGTGCCACCATTTCGAAAACATCGGGTTCCTTATTGCTGAGATGGCAGAAATCCCCAGAAAATGTGCGCCGATTCACCCGGCCCTGCCTGAGGATGTGCAGCGGATTCATCTCGATAACCCGCTGTTTGAATTGATTTTTACTGCAACTTAAACGCATTGCCAACCTTGTACTGTAAGGCAAGCTGCCATCCTGACTCAAACGCCTTGGCGCTGAAATGAAACAGAGTGCCTAAAGTTTCCGCCGATTATAGGCGTTAGTGGTGTTGGAAATTGGACACATGTGTTCAGCTCTTGCAGTGTGATGAGAAAAAAACTGTTAAAAACCGTGTGTTGTTGCTAGCATCTCAAAATAATACTAAGAAACAGCGCCAACTCACAGAAGCGTAAAGGAAAACTCTTGCACCTGAATATCAACTTGGATTGGCTGTCTGCCAAAGGCTTGCCGATTATTGGACTGGACATCAGTACGACTGCGGTCAAACTGGTGGAGTTGTCCGATGCCGGCAAAGGGATGCTGCGAATCGAACGCTATATTATCGAGCCCTTGCCCAAGGATGCGGTGATGGATGGCAATATCGCGAACCTCGATCAAGTGGCTGACACGGTACGCACTGCCTGGAAAAACCTGGGCTCACGGATCAAGAACGTTGCGCTTGCGTTGCCTTCATCCGCTGTGATCACCAAGAAGATTCTGGCACCCGCCAGCCTGAAAGGGCTGGACCTGGAAAACCAGGTCGAAGCGGAGGCCAATCAGGTAATCCCCTTTTCACTGGATGAAGTGAACCTTGATTTTCAGGTTCTCGGCGCTTCGCCCGGCAGTCCTGATGACGTGCAAATACTGCTTGCCGCTGCACGTAAGGAAAAAGTCGAAGATCGCGTGGCCGTAGCAGAAGCTGCCGGACTCACGGCTCTCATCATGGACGTTGAATCTTTCGCTTCACAAACGGCTTATGAGCAAATCGCTCACCTGCTTCCAAGTGGCGGTGCAGGCCAGACCGTAGCGATCATCGATGTCGGTGCGCAGAACATGCACATCAATATTCTCCATGACAACGAGTCGGTGTATCTGCGCGAACATGGGTTTGGCGGCAACCAGCTCAACAATGAAATTTCGCGTCGTTATGGCATGACCAGCGAAGAGGCTGAAAATGCCAAGCGCAAGGGCACGCTGCCTGAAAGTTATGACGTCGAAGTTCTGCAGCCCTACAGTGAGACCCTGGCGATGGAAATCGGCCGGGCACTGCAACTCTTCACGACATCCACGCAGTATCGTAAGGTCGATCAGGTTTTGCTGGCAGGTGGCGGCGCCATGATATCAGGCATTGATGAAGTTGTAGGGCAACGTATTGGAATGCCGACGCTGGTCGTCAATCCGTTTGCCAATATGGCGATCGGTTCGAAAATCAAGCCCCAGGCGCTGACTGCCGATGCGCCGTCCTTGTTTGTCGCCTGCGGCCTCGCTATGCGGAGGTTTGACCCCCAATGATTCGGATTAACCTTCTCCCTCACCGAGAACTTGCGCGCGCGGCTCGGCGGCGCCAGTTCAACATTCTCCTTGGCATGGCTGTCGCCGCGGGTGTAGTCGTTGTTCTGCTCGGACACAGTTTTATCGCCGCGAGCCAGTCAACGCAGGATGCGCGGAATGCATTCCTTGATCAGGAAATAGTCAAGCTTGACACCCAGATTGGCGAAATCAAGAAAATTCGCGAACAAACTCAGGCATTGCTGGCGCGTAAACAAGTTGTGGAAACCTTGCAATCAAATCGTACTGAAGTCGTACATTTGTTTGACCAGATGATACGGCTGCTGCCAGAGGGGTTGTACCTCAAATCCTTCAGTCAAGCCGGGAATGTAGTTACGCTTAGCGGCTATACCCAATCGAGCGCGCGCGTTTCCACGCTGATGCGTAATCTGGAGAGTTCGCCCTGGTTTGATTCGGTCAGTTTGGTCGAAATCAAGGCGGCTACTGTCAATAACCTGCGCGCCAACGAGTTTGTCCTGACGGTCAAGCAAACATCTCAACAACCACAAGATGCGCAGAATAAGGGGGGCAAAGCATGACCCTGGACGACCTTAACAACCTGGATCTAAAAACCCTGGCGGATTGGCCGTTAGCGACCAAGCTGGTGGCATTGGCTGTGTTGTGCGCGGCCATTGTGACGGCGGGCTGGTGGTTTGATTGGCGCGGCAACATGGAAGCACTGGATGTGACCAGGCAAAAAGAAACCGAACTGAGAGCCGTGTTTACCACGAAAAAAAACCAGGCTATCAATCTGGAAGCCTACAAGAAACAACTTGTGGATATCGAACAGGCGTTCGGTGCCTTGTTGAAACAGCTTCCCAATAAACAGGAAATGGATGCGCTTATCACGGATGTGAACCAGGCGGGTTTGGGACGGGGTTTGCAGTTTGATTTGTTCAGACCCTCGACGGAAACCGTTTCCGAGTTTTATGCCGAAACACCGATCAGCGTCAAAGTAACCGGTGGGTACCATGACATTGCCGCTTTCGTGAGTGACGTCTCGAAACTGTCCCGAATCGTAACGCTACACGATATCAATATGAGTCCGGCCAAGGATGGCGTGATGAATATGGATGCGGTTGTCAGAACGTACCGCTATCTGGACGACGAAGAATCGATCTCGCGTAAACAACAAGCCAAGGAGCAGCCTAAATGAAGCCTCACAAGGAGACTCCGATTCACTACGGGCTAACGCCCGTGTGGAGTCGTATGCACCTGGCCAGTATGGTATTTGTGTTGAGCCTGACCGGTTGCGGCGGGGGCGGAATGGACGACTTGCAGACCTTCGTTAATGAAACGGGGAAGGATATGCAAGGGAAAATTGATCCGCTACCTGAAGTCAAAGCATTTGAACCGTTTACTTACAATGCATTTGATCTGCCCGATCCATTCAAGCCCAGAAAGCTGTCAAGTGGGGGTGGTGGGGGGATGCAACCCGATTTGAACCGTCCCAAAGAGCCTTTGGAAGCGTTTTCGTTGGAAACGTTGAAAATGGTCGGCATGTTGTCGAAGAACGGTGTAATCAACGCCGTGATCTTGACCCCCGATAAAGCGATTTATCACGTCAAGAAAGGCAATTATGTGGGCCAGAACTTTGGTCTCGTCACGAAAATTAACGAAAATGAAGTTTCGTTGCGTGAAATTGTTCAGGATAGCGCCGGGGATTGGTCCGAGCGCACCAGCACCCTGATTTTGCAAGAATGATTTGTAGTACTGAATATCTAAAGAGGCTGACATGAACGCATTGCCGAAAATTGCCCAGAAACTTTCCCGTCAACTGATTGGGATTACCCTACTCACAGGTTTAGTGCTTCCGCTTACGGTGCGCGCTGCGGACGTGCCGCCTACCGGTAACGCAGTACAAAGCGTTGAAACCACTACGCTGCCAGGCGGCAAAGTGGTGGTGCGCGTGACGCTCAAGAAAGCGCTGACCGCCGAGCCTGCAGGATTTACGGTCGGTAACCCTCCGCGTATCGCACTTGATTTGCCGGATACGGGGAATGCGATGGGGCGCAATACGGTTGAGGCCAATTTGGGGCCGCTTTCGAGCGTGAACGTGGTCCAGGCAGGAACGCGTACTCGCCTTGTGCTTAATTTGAATAAATCGGTTGAATACGACGCGAAGATTGAAGGCAAAACCTTGATCGTCGCCTTGGGCGATCTCAGCGCGGGTGCTGCGCCTGCAAATGTGAGCCCACGCTTCGCTGATGCGGCGCCAGGTGCGGCATCCCATACTATTCGTGACATCGATTTCCGTCGCGGTGGCGCCGGTGAAGCGCGCATCGTTACGACATTGTCTGATGCACAGACTGGCATCAATATTCGCCAGCAAGCCAATGGCATCGTGGTTGACTTTATCGGTGCGGCGTTGCCCAGGGCGTTGCAGCGACGCCTTGATGTGGCTGATTTCGGCACCCCGGTGCAAATCGTCGAGACGTACACGCTGGGTGATAACACCCGCATGGTGATTCAGCCCAAAGGCGGCTGGGAGTATTCGGCTTATCAGACTGACAACAGCTTCATTGTTGAAGTCAAACAGAGTGATGATGCCCAGAAAAAGACCGCCGATGGCAAACCCAAATACACAGGCGAGAAATTGTCACTGAATTTCCAGAACGTCGAAGTGCGTTCGGTACTACAGGTGATAGCCGACTTCACCGGCCTGAATATTATCGCCAGCGATTCGGTAGGCGGAAGCCTGACGCTGCGCTTGAAGGATGTTCCATGGGATCAGGCGCTCGAACTCATCATGCAAACCAAGGGGCTGGATAAACGCCAGAATGGAAATGTCATCTGGATTGCCCCGCAGGCTGAATTGCAGGCCAAAGAAAAACAGGATTACGAGTCCAAAAACCAGATAGTTGATCTGGAACCCTTGGTGACCGAGTACATTTCCATGAACTACATGCGGGCCGACGAAGCGCAGCGCATGTTGAACGGGTCTGCTGGTGGGGCCAATACTGCGGGAACCGCAGTCAACTGCTCGGCGCAGGCGGGGAGTCTGGGCGGCGGGGCGCCGCCACCGCCGCCACCGCAGGGGACAGGGGAGAATGACCAGAAGGTCCTGACCAAGCGGGGCCGGGCTACGTTTGAGTTGAAAACCAATACCCTGATCATCACCGATACTGCACGCAAGATTCAGGAAATTCGCGAGCTGCTCGTGCGTCTGGACGTGCCGGCGCGTCAGGTCATGATCGAGGCACGGGTGGTTATTGCGGATAGCGGTTGGAGCCGCGATTTGGGTGCGAAGCTGGGGCTGGTTGCGCGTAACCGCACCGGTCGCTACCAGGGCGGGTTGGCGGGCACACAGGATAACGCCTCAGCGATTGCAGATGGGTTCCGCATAGTGCAGGCAACCCAAGGCACTATCCCGAACACTGATACTCCTGCTCTATTAGATACCATCGCTGCTAGCATCGCGGGTACCGGCACCAACCTGGTCAATTTCCCGGCAGGAGCGGGTGCCGCGCAGATCGCCCTCTCCTTACTGGATGCGTCGACCGGTAATTTACTGAGTCTGGAATTGTCCGCACTGGAGGCGGACAACCGGGGGAAAATTGTGTCCAATCCCCGTGTCATGACCTCGAATCAGAAGCCTGCGGTGATTCTTAATGGCACCCAGATTCCATTCATCACACCCGGCACGGCAAACAGCCCCCCTACCGTTTCGTTCAAGGATGTGTTTCTCTGCCTGTTGGTGGACCCACAGATTCTCAACAATGATTCGCTGATCATGACGGTGGAGGTGCAGAAAGATAATGTGGACTCTGCCAGAACTGTGTCTGTAGGGGGTATCAGCGTGCCTTCAATCGCTACAAAGCGCGTCAAAACTCAAGTTCGGGTTAACAATGGCGAGACGCTGGTGCTGGGGGGGATATTTGACCAGACCGAACTGAATAATGTCAGCAAGGTGCCTTTCCTGGGTGATCTGCCGTTTTTAGGGAATCTTTTCAAGACTACATTTAAACAAGACCAGAAAACCGAGCTGATCATCTTCCTCACCCCGCGCATCCTTGACGATCGCCTGTCGATTCGCTGATTGCGGCGACCTAACCAAGCGCGGGCCTGTCCCGCGCTTTTTTTCGTCCGGATATTCTTCGGGGCATCAAGCCTCTAATGCACTGGCGTCAATTAGAATCATCCTATGAGCAAGCGAGACAACTTATACCTTGTCGGTTTAATGGGGGCGGGAAAGACAACTGTGGGGCGACTGCTGGCCAGACATTGTGGCTGCGTTTTCCACGACTCGGACCATGAAATTGAGGCGCGCACCGGCGTCAAGATACCGATTATTTTCGAAATCGAGGGTGAGGCGGGCTTCCGCAAACGCGAGGAAGGGGTGATTGCCGAACTGACGGCCATGACTGGCATTGTCCTGGCCACGGGGGGCGGGGCGGTTTTGTCGTCTGCTACCCGTGAAAATTTGCGGAAGAACGGCATGGTGATTTACTTACGCGGCACGCCGGAGCATTTGTATGAGCGTACCCGGCATGATCGGAATCGCCCGCTGTTGCAAACCGAGGATCCGCTGGCCAGGTTACGCGAATTGTATCGGCAGCGTGATCCGCTGTACCGGGAAGTGGCCGATATCGTGGTGGATACCGGGCGGCAAGGCGTTGCAGGGATGACGCGCGTTTTACTGGGCAAGCTGGAATTGTTGCGGAGCGGTTTGCCGCCGCCCGATACGGTGGCCTGAATGCAGAGCGTGGTTTGCGCGGGACTCCTCTGCCTGCTGTCGAGCATTACGTCGGCCGCAGACTACCGAGCAGGCCCCGATGAATACCGCGAAGCCGTACGCCGCTTGCAGCCGGGGGACAGATTGCTGCTCGAACCCGGCGATTATCGCCAGGGTTTGTCATTGCATAACCTCTCCGGGCGTGCCGATCAGCCCATCTTCATCGAAGCGGCCGATCCTTTGGTGCCCCCCCGTTTCATTGCCCGGTTGGGTGCCAACACGGTCAGTTTGCTCAATGTGCGTTACCTGGTGTTGCGTTATCTGGAACTGGATGGCCGCAATGTTAGTGTGGATGCAGTCAAGGCTGAAGGCCATAGCCGCTTTGCCGATTTCATTACGCTGGAGCATCTTCACATCCACGACCATGCTGCCTCGCAGCAGAATGTAGGCATCTCGACCAAATGCCCGGCTCTGGGCTGGGTGGTCAAGAACAATCGAATCGAGCGGGTAGGTACGGGCATGTACTTTGGTGATTCGGATGGTTCGGATCCCTTTGTTGGCGGTCTCATTGAAGCTAATCGGGTCGCCCATACGCTGGGTTACAACCTGCAAGTCAAACATCAGCAAACACGCCCGCCCGGCATCGCAGAACGTCACGATACGGTGATTCGCTATAACGTATTCTCCAAGCAGGACACGTTGCCTGGGCCGCAAGCCCGTCCCAACGTTCTGCTGGGACATTTTCCCCTGACAGGGCTTGGCAGCGAGGACCGATATCTGGTCTACGGTAATCTCTTTTTGCCGAATCCGACCGAAGCGCTGTTGCAGGCAGAAGGGCGTGTGGCGCTGTACGACAATGTGTTTATCAACGGCAGCGGCGATGCGATTCATATCCAGCCGCACAATGACATCCCGCGTGACATGGCGATTTTTTCCAATACGGTACTGGCTTCGGGTATGGGCATCCAGGTGCGCGGGGGCGAAAGCACCACTTATCGTCAACACGTGGCCGCTAACGTCGTGGCGGCCAGCATGCCCCTGCATGGAGGCGAGACGACACATAATGTCACCTTGGCCTATCGGCGCGAGTTTGCGCGCTTTCCTATCCCGGATCTCACCGCGCATTTGCTTGCATTTGACTCTGTAGCGCACGAAGCGCACGACTTGCCATCTGGCTTGATGCGCGAATTTTCGGATTATCCTGGTTGGCAAGCAACGGGGCGTCCCGGCGCAAAACCACCCCCCGCCTTGTTGCGCACGTTGGACGCCGTGCAACGATGAACCGCGATGCGAGGGCTTCCGGAAATTCCAGCGGCCTGTTGTGGATGGCTGCGCTGGCTTACACCACGTTTGTCATTTATGGCAGTCTGGTTCCACTGGACTTTCGGCCCATCCCCTGGGACGAGGCGATTGCACGGTTTGGCGAGATCCCGTTTCTGAAACTGGGTATCGGCTCGCGTGCCGACTGGATGGCCAATCTTCTGTTATTCATTCCATTGTCATTTTTGTGGATGAGCGCGTTGGTGGCCGGAAAGAGCCGAGCTTTTGCTGTGCTGGCCACACTGACGCTGATTCCAGCGGCCACTGCTTTGAGTTTCGGTATTGAGTTTAGCCAGCTGTTTTTCCCACAACGTACCGTTTCGCAGAACGACATCATGGCAGAGACGCTGGGTGGCGCCATCGGCGTGCTGGCTTGGTGGGGGGGAGGTCGTCGCTTTGTTGGCTGGCTGCAGTCCTGGCAGCACCTTCATGCTCGCGCCGCACTCGCAGAACGTTTGGCCTGGGTGTATTTGGCCGGCGTGTGTACTTATAACGTTCTGCCGCTTGATCTGACCATCAGCCTGGTCGAGATATTCCATAAATGGCAGAGCGGTATGGTCAACTTGATTCCATTTGGCCGTTTACCTGACGATGCCGCCTATGCCCTGTATGAAATTGCCAGCGATGCCCTGATCTGGACACCCCTCGCGCTGCTCTGGCGGCTGGATGGAACGCGCAGTGCAGGGCGTGCATGGGGTATGACATTGGCTACTGCCGCCCTGCTGGAGTTTTTGCAACTGTTTGTCTACTCGCGCGTGAGCGATGTCACCGACTTGTTTACAGCGGCCGCAGGCGCGGCGTTAGGCAGTTTTGTCGGCGGGCGTTTGGCTAAGCGCGCAGCAACCATAGATCACGCCCTGCCTTGGGCAGCATGGCTGCCATTTGCCTTGGCATTAGGGTGGATGGTTGTGTTGTTATTCGTATTTTGGTTCCCCTTCGATTTTCGATCTGACGGTGCTTTTATCAAAAGTCGTCTCGATTTCATATATCGAGTGCCGTTCGAGGTGTATTACTTTGGCACTGAATATCGTGCCATTACCGAGGTCCTGCGCAAGACACTATTCTTTGCCCCACTCGGCGGGTTGTTGGCATGGGGAGTGGCACGCCAGCCATGGCGTTGGCGTGGCCCGTTGTTCGCGCTGGCCATGCTGACATTGGTGATGATGCCTGCCATCATTGAATTGGGGCAGGTGATGCTGCCACTTAAAATTGCCGACACCACCGACTGGTTTTTGGCCTGGCTGGGCGGACTTGTGGGTTATGGGGTGGCACGCCGCATATTGCTTGCGCCGCGTCGCGCCGTACTTCAAGGAACAACCGGTCATCCGCCTGCGCTTACTGTCGCTCCTCAGGTACCCGGAACGCGCTGGCATTTTCCGTTGGCCATCGCCGGGATGGGGCTGCTGTTTTGGAGCGCGGCGCATGCACCCTTTGTGCCGTATAACGTGCGCGAATTGCTCCGGCAGGATGCCCTCTGGCTGTCGGCTTTGCTGCTTGCCAGCGTGTGTTACTGGCTGGCGGTGTGGCCCGTATGGCTGGCTCGGCGACGCGTGTCCGGTGGCAGCCGCCTATGGCAATTGCCGCTGGGTTTGCTGGTTTATGGCGGGGTGTCATTTCTCATGCTGAAAATGGCCGTCCCGGATGAAAGCCTGCATGATTTGGTGGGTAGCCCGGTGTTAGACTGGGTTGGGCAATGGGAGATTGGACTGCGTTGGGTTGCACTGGCTGCAATACCGGGCACGTTGTTGTATCTGGCGGCGCAAGCCGTTCGACGATGGCGTGGGCGAAGGCTCGGAGCCATGCAATTCTGGAGCGCAGTCCCGAGCTTGGTGTTGGGGTATTGGGTTGTGGTAGTGCAGGCGGGAACTGACAATCTCACCGAGTTGATTGCTGAGCCACAACCGCTGGCTTTTGTGGCGCTATGTGCCTGGTTTTTCACCATGTTCTTTGCAGCAGCTTTGATCGCTTCGCCCTCATCCGAGGGCCAGCGCATCCCCCGGTTCGCTGTAGGCCTCATTTCGTTGCCGTTGGCTGCATTACTTCTGTACGTCGGGCTGGCAGGCGAAATCCACAAATACGACCAGCAGTTTTCGGCGCTGCAGTTTTTATTGAGCCCGGACCGTCAGCATTACGTCACGCAAACTGTCATCTGGCTACGCTATAGTGCGTTGCATGTTCTTGTCATAACAGTTCTTTCATTCTTACAATGGCCATACTTTCGTGCCGCACAACGACTTCACTCCCCGGCATCCCATGAATTTCATTGATGTGTTCAACGGCGACGCCGACGGTATTTGCGCATTGCATCAACTGCGTTTGGTCGACCCGATCGAGGCCGAACTGATAACGGGCCCCAAGCGCGATATCAGCTTGCTGGGGCGGGCAAAAGCCATTGCAGGAGACCGCATCACCGTGCTTGATATCGCGCTGTCGAAAAACCACGAAGCACTGAGTAGGCTGCTCGAGATTGGTGCACATGTGCGCTACTTTGACCACCATCAACCCGGTGATATTCCCTCGCACCCTAATTTCGAACCGCATATTGATACCGATGCCAACACGTGCACCAGCCTCTTGGTTAACCAGGCCTTGCAAGGCAAACAGTTGATATGGGCAGTGACTGCTGCGTTTGGTGACAACCTTGCTGATGCGGCGCGTCAGGCTGCAGCGCCGCTCAACCTGTCCGATGATCAACTGGTGCAACTGAAGTCGCTGGGTGAATGCCTCAACTACAACGGTTACGGTGAAACGCTTGATGACCTGTTTTACGATCCGGCTGATTTGTATCAACAGTTGCAACCTTACGTCGATCCTTTTGCCTTCATCGTCGAATCGCCCGTCTATCCAATACTTAAAACGGGCTACCAAGATGACATGGCACGTGCCCTTGCCGTGAATGCAACGGAAATGCGTGTAGCCGGACGCATCTTCATGCTGCCCGCAGAGAAATGGGCGCGGCGGATTTCTGGGGTGTTGGGTAACCAGTTGGCCGTTGATTCCCCGGTGCAGGCACATGCCGTGCTCACTGCAAAGCCCGAAGGCGGTTATGTGGTGAGCGTACGCGCCCCACTGGAGGCTAAATCCGGTGCGGACGTGCTGTGCAGCCAGTTCGAGACGGGCGGCGGACGCAAAGGCGCTGCGGGTATCAATCACTTGCCCGAGTCCGAAGTAGATCGATTTATTACCGCCTTTTATGCAGTTTTTACCCGGAGCTGAACAGTGGATCAATTGATCTCGCCCTATGGCGGCAACCTCGTCAATCTGATTGACCCCGCGAAGACTGAAGCACTCAAGCAAGAGGCTTTCAGCCTGCCCTCGATCGATTTGGATTGGCGTCAGCAATGCGAACTTGAAATGCTGATGACGGGTGCCTACTCACCCCTGACCGGGTTCATGACGCGCGCCCAATGTGCACAAGTCGAAACCGGTCAAAAACTGGATGACGGCACGTTTTGGCCGCTGCCGATCTCCCTGGTTTTTCAGAAACCTGTCACGGCAAAAATGAAACCCGGGGACCGTGTTGCGCTACGCGATGGTGAGGGATACATGCTCGCCATTCTGACCATCGCTGATGTCTGGGATGATGCGGGCGTCTGGCATGTGGGTGGAAAGGTTGAAGGGGTTGCATTGCCCCCCCATCCTGACTTTGCATCGCTGCGCGCAACCCCGGCTGAGATGCGCGCTTTGTTTGCGCGTAGAGGCTGGCGGCGAGTGGTGGCCTGGCAGGCACGGCAACCAATGCACCGAGCGCAGTTTGAGTTCTGCCTGAAGAGTGCGATTTCCCACGAAGCCAACCTGTTGTTGCACCCCAAGGCCGGAGGCGATATTACGGATGCGCCCGGTTACTTCGGTCTGGTGCGCAGTTTTTTGGCCATTCGGGATCGCTTCCCCACGGCTACTACCCAGTTATCCCTTTTGCCAGCACCCCCACGCGAGGCAAACCCACGGTCACTGTTGTTGCGTGCCATCGTTGCACGCAATTTTGGTTGTGCCCTGATGATTGCAGGTGGGCAACATCTTTCAGATGGGCATTATCGGCGAGGTGAAGATCTTGACGAGCCTGATGCTGATAATCAGATGAAACAGGCTGATCATATTGGCGTAAAGCTGATTGCCTATCCGCGCATGGTGTATGTGGAAGACCGTGCGGAATACATGCCAGAATCCGAAGCGCCGCCCGGTTCCAGGCTTCTGACCCTGAGTGGGGAAGAGTTCCATCGGCGTTTGCAATCCGGCTTGAAAATTCCAGACTGGTATAGCTTTCCCGAAGTATTGGCCGAACTGAAACGGCAGAATCCTCCGCGTGATCGTCAGGGCTTCACCGTATTTTTTACCGGTTTGTCTGGTGCAGGAAAATCCACGTTGGCACGCATGCTGGCTGCGCGCTTAATGGAAACCGGTGGGCGCATGGTTACCCTGCTGGACGGCGACATTGTTCGCCGTAACTTGTCTTCAGAGTTGGGATTTTCCAAAGCGCATCGCGACATCAATGTGCGCAGGATTGGCTTTGTGGCCTCCGAAATTACAAAAAATTGCGGTATTGCCATCTGCGCACCGATCGCACCCTATCAGCAGACCCGACGTGACGTGCGCGCCATGATCGAAGCGGTAGGAGGGTTTATCGAAGTCCATGTCGCCACCCCCATAGAAACCTGCGAAGCACGCGACCGAAAAGGTTTGTATGCCAAGGCTCGGGCAGGGTTGATTCCTGAGTTTACCGGTGTGTCCGATCCTTACGAAGTGCCAGAAAATGCCGAGCTGGCGATCGATACCACCAGCCTGGGAATCGAAGAAGCCGTGCAGCAAGTCCTGCTCAAACTTGAACACGAAGGATATTTGCGCTGACCTGTAATACAAGTGTAAAAAAGCCGACGCATGCGCCGGCTTTTTTGATGCCAGAGAACCGGTTAAGCGGTTTTGCGGCGTCGCATCGCACCCAGACCAGCCAGTCCGATTCCAAGCAGGGCTAAGGTGGCAGGCTCGGGGACAGTGCCACCGGTCTCAACACGCAGCTTCCGCGCGACAGCATCGTTGAAATCGGTGAAGTTGGCGGCCGGCTCGATGAAGCCGTTCGAGGTAATTACGTTAGCCGCATAATAATTGCTGATCCCGACTCCACCAATTGGGAGGCCATTGATTTTGATGGAATTGCTGGCAGCGCGATCGCGGGCAGCTTGGTCGGAAGTGGTGGTGCTAGTGCCATCCCCTGATACGTCAATAATCAGATTGCTGCTACCTTCCAATGGACCACCGGCGCCGACGGCGGCAAGCAAAAGATCAATAGCACGATTGGTGCCGGTATAAATCGCGGTGCCGCCGCTACCAGGACGAGCAAAGTTGTCTAGCGTATCAGCGAAGTTATTGATCGATAAAACGCTATCAAGAATTACAAAGCTATCCAGCGAAGTGGTGAAGAAATTACTCGCGAAAAATACGACGTTTATTGCGCTGCTTGCATTGGTTCCTGACAACAGGTTGGTTTGGATCGGACCATTGCGAAAAGCATTGGCATAGCCATCCATCTGCAGGTTGTATTCGGCTGTGCTCACACTACCCGAGACGTCAATCACAAGAGATAGCGCCAAATCGATCGGAATGGCTTGTGCAGAAGTGGTGACGCTCATGAAGCCTGCAACGAAGAGGCCGGCAGTCAGTTTTTTCAAATTCATGATCATTACTCCCAATTTCGTTAGCATGAAATGCAATTTTGTTATTACACACGGGTGTCTGTTAGACATGTGTTGATAGAAGCATCATTTGTGCCATCAATTCCGATCCTTGGTAAAGTCTATATAAATCAATTGCCTGGGGAGTGTTTTGTTCGGCAAATCTGTTTTTGACTGGGATGAGTTGGGGGGCTGTGTAAGATTTGTCGACATAAATATGGGATGGCGAATCAGATAACTAAAATGTGTGGCCGCCCGCCGAGCAGCGGGGCGAGGGCGGGCATATTCTGTGTTTGGACTGGTGTCCGGCGAGCTGTGGCGGCTACGCGACGTCGAATGTTACGAGTTCATCGTAAGGCGCACGAACAACCTCAACACGTAGAAGCTTTGCTCCCAGATTGTTTGCAATGTTAATGGGTGAACGATTGGCACCCTTGTGGATGCTGGTTAAAGCCTGAATTCAAAAGCGCGGGGTGGGTCTCATGCCGGAATTCAGCGGTGTGTCGGATCCCTACGAGGTGCCAGAACAGCCGGAACTGGCGATCGATACGACGAATTTGGAAATTGAGGAAGCGGTGTGGCAAATCCTGCTTAAACTGGAGCACGAAGGCTACTTGCGCTGATCTGAAAAGCGAACGAAAAAAAGCCGACGCAAAGCGCCGGCTTTTTGGTGCTGTGCTGAAACCAATCAGGCTGTCTTGCGGCGGCGCATCGCGGCCAAGCCAGCCAGACCGATGCCAAGCAAGGCGAGGGAGGCGGGTTCGGGAACGCCGTTGGGGTTGGGGTCAACCACCGCGCCAGCGCGCACTTGGAAGTTGTACTGGCCAAGGATGTTGGAATTCCGCGAGTTGCTGATCAGCGCGTTGGGGCCGCCATCAATCAGCGCGCCGTTCACCAGCGAGCCGGGCAGCGTGGCGTTCGACGTGGGGCTGGTCCAATAACCCACCAGCGCGGAAGTACCGCCGAGGCCGCCAGGAGGAGCGCCGCTTGCGGTGCCTGCTTCCCACACGATGAGGTCATAGTTGAACTGGATGTCGAAGTTTCCGGCTCCTGTATCGGAGCGGTCCGTCAGGATCATTTGAAAGTCGTTGAAGATAGGCTGCGAACCAAACACACCGACGTTGATGTAGTTGACGCCGAAAACATTAAAGCCGCCCAATGAATTGGACCCATAGGTGACCGGGTTGGATCCCGGAGCCCGGGTGTCCACATCGGCGAAGAACGGCACGATGATCGGACCGAAGCCGCCGCCGCTGATGGCCGCAGGTGTGAAGGTGAATAGGTCGTTGTCGAAGGTGATGTTGCCGTTGTTGTTGACGTAGGTCTGGGTGTAATTCGTCGCATTGATGAAGGCCGTGAAGCCTAGGCCGACCTGCCCCGTCGAGCCGTCGTCGTTGGCCGGCAGGACGTTAGTGAATAGCGATGCGTCATGGATTGCGCCAGCCTGTGCGCCAGAGGTGGCTGCCAGCACACCCAAGCCCAGCAATGCTGCTGCCAAGACATTTTTGTTTGAATTCATTTGTGTTCTCCTTGATTGGAACTGACTATGACAACGCACAATTTACTTCTGCGTGTTATTAAGCAGGTTTGGTGCCAACATCAGATTCTTTATAAAAGTATCAATAAATTCAACGTTATTATTTTTTCGTCTTGAAAGATTTCCCGTGAAAAAACAAAAAACCAGACTTAAATGTAAAAAGTTCCGACACTTTGTCAGTTGCGAGCACCCCGTGATCCGCTTCCCGTTATCATCCCTGCTCCACTCGCGATCAGCCCCACAAACTGCGGTGGCAAGGCCGCATCGGGAGCGATGAATTCCATCGTAATCCATGCAACCAACCCGAACACGATGGACAGCCCGGCCCCCCTATTGCTGGCGCGCTTCCAGTACAGACCGGCCACCAGCGGCACGAAGGCGCACGCAAGCGTGACCTTGTAGGCGTTCTCCACCATCTGGTGGATGCTGGTTTCAGTCTGCAGTGACCACAGTGAATAAAACACCACCAGGCCGGCGAAGGCGATGACGACGGCACGTGTGATCCAAAGCAGGCTTTTCTGGCTCATGCGGTGATGCGGCATGAGTTCCTTGATGATGTTTTCCGAGATGGTGACGGAAGGCGCGAGCAGGGTGCCGGAGGCGGTGGACATGATGACCGAGAGCAGGGCACCGTAAAAAATGATCTGTGCATAAAGCGGCAGATGGGTTTTGATGAAGGTAGGCAGGACCAGCTGGGCATCATTGGTCAGCAGCGCTGTGGTCATGGCTGGGTCGACCAGCGTGACTGAGTAGGTGAGGTAAATGGGCACGGCTGCGAACAAGAAATACAAGGTGCCGCCGATAACGGTACCCCATACCGCAATGCGTTCATTTTTGCTGGAATTGGCACGCTGGAATACGTCCTGCTGCGGAATCGAACCCAGCCCCATGGTGAGAAAGCCGGCAATGAAGGTGATCACCGCTGCCCATTCCATGGGCGGCCAAAATTCGAATTTTCCGGCGGCGGCAGCGTGTTCAATTACCGGGGTTATGCCATTCACTTCGGGCATGTCACCCACCAGCTTGGCGATCCATAAAAGCCCCAGGACGATGACCGTCATTTGCACCAGCGTGGTCAGGGCCACAGACCACATGCCGCCGAACAACGTATAGAGCAACACCACTGCGGCGCCGATATAGATGCCATGTGCCTGGGTGAGGATGCCGTCGGACAGGACATTGAATACCAGCCCCAGCGCCACCACCTGAGCCGACACCCATCCAAGGTAGGACAGGGCGATTGCCAGTGAGATCACCACCTCGATCGGGCGGTTGTAGCGTTGCCGGAAAAAGTCGCCCAGCGTGAGCAATTTCATGCGGTAGAGCGGACGGGCAAAGAACAGGCCGAATAGAATCAGCGCGAGTGACGCGCCAAAAGGATCGGAAATGGTACCGCCGAGATTTTCACTGAGGAAAGTGGCTGGAATCCCGAGCACGGTTTCGGCGCCAAACCAGGTGGCAAAGACCATGGCCACCACCACTCCCATGGGCAACGACCGGCCCGCCGTAATATAGTCGCTGGCGCTGTGGACTTTGGTGGCTGCGTAAAAGCCGATGCCAAGTGAAACAATGAGATAGGCAATGACAAAACCAGGCAGCGTGTGATCCACGGCAAAGTCCTTAATGAAACGCGATAAACAGGGCCGCGGCGGCAGTGAGGACGAGCAGGGTGGCAATCATGCGCAGCCAGCGGTTGTGGGTTTGGAGCTGGCGCACCATGAGGGCCAGGTCGGTCTCCAATCGAACAAACCGTTTTTCGTTCAATGCCTGGTGTGCGAGGCGCGGGAGTTGGGGCAATAATGCCGCCCATTTCGGTGCTTCGGTTTGCAGGTTTTTCAACAATGCGCGCCAGCCCATTTGTTCGTTCATCCAGCGCTCGAGAAACGGCTTGGCGGTTTTCCATAGATCGAGTTCGGGATCGAGTTGGCGGCCGAGGCCTTCGATGTTGAGCAGGGTTTTCTGCAGCAACACCAGTTGCGGCTGGATTTCCACGTTGAAACGGCGCGAGGCCTGGAACAGCTGCAACAGCACGCGGCCGAAGGAAATGTCTTTCAGCGGGCGGTCGAAAACCGGTTCGCACACCGCGCGCACGGCAGCTTCGAGTTCGTCGATGCGGGTGTCGGCCGGCACCCAGCCCGATTCCAGATGGGCCAGTGCTACGGCTTTGTAATCGCGCTGGAAGAAGGCGAGGAAGTTGCGCGCCAAGTATTGTTTGTCGACTTCGGTGAGCGTGCCCATGATGCCGAAGTCGAGCGCGATGTATTGCTCGGAGCCGGCGCGGACCAGGATGTTGCCGGGGTGCATGTCGGCGTGGAAAAAGCCGTCGCGGAACACCTGGGTGAAGAAGATTTCCACTCCGGTGGCGGCGAGCTTGGGGATGTCCACGCCCGATTCGCGCAGGCGCGCGATCTGGCTGACCGGGATGCCGTCCATGCGATCCATCACCATGACGTCGCGGCCGCAGTAATCCCAATACACTTCGGGCACCAGTAACAAGGGTGAGTCGGTGAAGTTGCGCCGCAACTGTGAGCAGTTGGCGGATTCGCGCATCAGATCGAGTTCGTCTTCCAGATGCTTTTCAAACTCATTCACCACTTCGCGTGGGCGTAGCCGCTTGCCATCGGCGAACAGTTTTTCGATCAGCCCGGCGGCTGCATAGAGCAGCGACACGTCATGCGCGATCACCGGTGCGATGCCGGGACGCAGCACCTTGACGGCAACGGCGGTGCCGTCGTGCAGCCGCGCGAAATGTACCTGAGCGACTGAAGCGGATGCGACCGGCGTGGCATCGAACTCGGCAAAGACTACGGTGAGTGGTTTTTTGTACGTGGCCTCCAGTGTGGCGATGGCTTGAATGGAGGGAAACGGGGGAACCTGGTCTTGTAACAGGGCAAGTTCGTCGGCGATATCGAGCGGGATCAAGTCGCGCCGGGTCGAGAGCATCTGCCCAAATTTGACGAAAATCGGGCCCAGCGCTTCCAGCGCACGGCGCAGACGGACGCCGCGTGGATCGGAAAGCGGACGCCAAAACAGGGTGGCGCGTACCAGCCAGCGCAGCGGCCGCACCCGTTCATGGCCGAGGAAAAACTCTTCCAGGCCGAAGCGCAGGCCGATGGTGAGAATGCGGATCAGGCGCAGCAGTTTCATGCCTTGTCTGCTTCCCGTAATCGCAGACGAGCTTCCAGCCGTGCGGCGGCGTCGGCGAGCGTATCCACGTCGCGATTGAAGCGGGCGACATCAACCGCGCGCGCCATCAATTCGGCTTCTTCGACCAGGTATTCGCTGGCGTTATGGCCGAGCGCGGAAACAGCCTGGTTGAGCCCGGAGAGCATGTTGCGTCCTAGCGTATGCAGGCGATGTGCGGCCATGTCGCCGACCCATGGCGCCAGATCAGACTCTACGTCCCAATTCAACTGTTTGAAGACGCGATCGAGCGTGGCGAGTAGCGCGGGATCACCGCTGTATTCGGCGTGGCGCAGCGCCTCGCGGCCAAAAAACGGCAGGCGGGTGAGAAGCGCGAGAGTGGGGCGGATGACGGCGTCGGGGGTGTCGATTACCGATTCCGAAAAACAGCCATCATCGGCAATACGGAAATCGAATTGTTTAAGGGTTAGATCAAAGCGCACGCTGCGCCCGGCGTGGCGCAACAGCGCCTCGGTCGCGCCGGGCGACTGCAGCAGCAGGTGATTCAGGCTGCGCTCGATGA
>JAAFGW010000015.1 GCA_010365175.1 Sulfuriferula multivorans
TTTCGAGCGAGCCCAGGCAGCCCAGTTCGCCTTCGACCGACACGCCAACTGCGTGCGCCATCTCGACCACTTTGGCGGTGGTTTCGACGTTGTACTCATACGAAGCGGGGGTTTTTCCATCGGCCTTGAGCGAACCGTCCATCATCACGGAGCTGAAGCCGGACTGAATGGAGCGGAAACAGATGTCGGGTGTTGCACCGTGATCCTGGTGCATACAGACGGGGATCTGCGGATACATTTCGATCGCGGCCAGAATGAGGTGACGCAGGAAGGGCTCACCCGCATAGGCACGCGCACCGGCGGACCCTTGCAGAATCACCGGGGAATCCACCGCAGCGGCGGCTTCCATGATGGCTTTGACCTGCTCCATGTTGTTGACGTTGAACGCGGGCAAGCCATAGCTGTTTTCAGCGGCATGGTCGAGCAATTGACGAAGGGATATCAGGGCCATTTACAGTCTCCTAGGTTAAAAATGTTCAGCAAACTACTTATATGAAATCAGGGTTTTTTCGCGCCGCCAACGCGGACGATTTTCATGGTGTTGGTACCGCCTGACTGACCGATGGGTTCGCCGATGGTCAGTAGAATCAAATCGCCATCGCGCACTGCGCCGCGCCGCCGCAATTCTTCTTCGGCCTCGGCCAGTAACGCATCCCGCTCTTTGCTGGCGGTTTTCAGGTTAATGGGATAAACACCGCGGAAAAGAGTGACTTTTCTACGGGTTTCAACCTGGGGTGTCAAGGCGTAGATCGGCACCCGGGTCGACAGGCGGCTCATCCACAAACAGGTATTGCCGGATTCAGTCAGCGAGGCAATTGCCTTGATGTTGAGGTGGACCGAGGTGAAAACAGCCGACATTGCGATTGCTTCATCGGGGCGCAAAAAGCTGTGATCGAGGCGCGCGCCCGAGAACACATTATCGGCTTCTTTTTCTGCTTCCAGACAGACACGGTCCATCGCCTGTATAGCTTCGACCGGGAACTGGCCCGCCGCTGTTTCGGCCGACAACATCACCGCATCGGTACCATCCAGCACGGCATTGGCGACGTCGGATACTTCGGCGCGGGTCGGGATCGGGCTGGAAATCATCGACTCCATCATCTGGGTTGCGGTAATCACCACCTTGTTGCGCTCCAGCGCCATGCGGATCATGCGCTTTTGCAGCCCGGGGACAGCGGCATCGCCGACTTCCACGCCAAGGTCGCCCCGCGCCACCATGATGGCATCCGAGGCTTCAAGAATTTCTTCCAGGTTTTCGATCGCTTCGGTGCGCTCGATTTTGGCAATGAGCTGACACTTGCCACCGGCTGCGCGCAACAGCTCGCGCGCCTGGTGCATGTCCGCCCCGGAGCGCGGAAATGACACGGCCAGATAGTCCGCTTTCAGAGCGACTGCGGTCTTGATGTCCTCGATATCTTTTTCAGTCAACGCCGAAGCTGACAAGCCACCGCCCTTGCGGTTGATGCCCTTGTTGTTGGACAGCACGCCTCCCTGCACCACGGTGCAGATAATTTCCGTGCCCTTGACTTCTTCAACCCAGAATTCGATACGACCGTCATCCAGCAACAGCGTCACGCCCCGGCTCACGTCATTGGGTAAATCCTTGTAATCCAAACCCACGCGATTTTGGTCGCCCAGCGGACATGCCGCGTCGAGAACAAAGGTGTCACCTTTGGCCAAGGTGATTTTTCCGTCCTTGAACTTGCCAATCCGGATTTTGGGGCCTTGCAGGTCGACCAGCACACCCACGGCGCGGCCGCGGGTACGAGCCAGCGATCGCACCAATTCGGCGCGATCAATATGATCCTGCGCCACACCATGGGAAAAGTTCAGGCGCACCACATCCACCCCAGCCTCCATCATGCGATCCAGCGTTTTAGGATCGGAGCATGAGGGGCCGAGGGTGGCGACAATTTTGGTTCTACGAATCATTTTTTGAGCACTACGTAAGTTTGAGGAAGAAGCGGAAAAGCCCGAGGGGCGCATTGCGCCCCTCGGGCTTTTCCGTGAAGGGGTTAGCCCTTCGCGCGTTCCTCCAGGATTGCCACGGCGGGCAACACTTTGCCTTCAAGGTATTCAAGGAAAGCACCGCCGGCGGTGGAGATGTAGCTCACCTTGTCATAGATGTTGTACTTCTGGATGGCCGCAATGGTGTCACCGCCGCCTGCCAAAGTGAACGCGTTGGTGTTGGCGATGGCCATGGCAATGGTCTTGGTGCCTTCACCAAACTGATCGAATTCGAACACACCCACCGGGCCGTTCCACACCACGGTACCGGCCGTCATGATGATGTCGGCGAGTTCCTGTGCACTCTTCGGACCAATGTCAAAAATCATGTCGTCGTCTTCCACCTCGCCCGCGTCCTTCAGTACCGCGGGTTCATTGGCATCAAACTTCTTGCCGCACACGACATCGACGGCAATCGGGATGGTCGCACCACGCGCGGTCATCTTGGTGATCAGGGTCTGTGCGGTAGGAATCAGATCGTTCTCACACAGTGATTTGCCGATGTTCTTGCCCGTTGCGGCAAGAAAGGTGTTGGCGATACCACCACCAACCACCAGTTGCTCGCATTTCTCGGACAGCGCTTCCAGCACGGTCAGTTTGGTCGAAACTTTTGATCCGCCGACAATCGCCACCATCGGACGTGCCGGGTTGGCCAGCGCCTTGTCCAGTGCCTCGAGCTCTTCGGTCAGCAGGATGCCCGCTGCAGCCACCGGCGCGAATTTGGCAATGCCGTGGGTCGAGGCTTCGGCGCGGTGTGCGGTACCGAAGGCATCCATCACGAACACATCGCACAGCGCGGCGTATTTCTTGGCGGTCTCGTCGACACTTTTCTTCTCGCCCTTGTTGACGCGGCAATTTTCCAGCACAACCAGTTCACCGTCGGCGACGTCGAAGCCGCCTTCGGTCCATTCGCGAATCAGGCGCACGTTCTTGCCGAGTTTCTGCGCGATGACGTCAACCACGGGCTTCAGGGAATCGGCTTCGGTGAACTCGCCTTCAGTGGGACGGCCGAGGTGAGAGGTGACCATCACCTTGGCGCCAGCTTTGAGGCAGTGTTCGATGGTACGCATCGACGCGGTAATGCGGGCATCAGAAGTGACCTTGCCATCCTTGACCGGTACGTTCATGTCGGCGCGGATAAACACGCGCTTGCCTGCCAGATCAAGATCGGTAACGCGAATAAAAGCCATGTGGTTCTCCAAGAGTAAGTTTTAAGGGTTGGCGCGACAAATCAAGAAAAAACATGGACGCGCCAGACCTTAAAGCTCACGAACAATCCCGCTTGCGGGACACCCTCAAGGCCAAGCCCAGACGGCGCCCCCTTCGGCCAGATTACTTCGCTACGTGCTTGACGAAACGCAGCATGTTACAGGTGTAGCCATACTCGTTGTCGTACCACGACACGACCTTGACGAAGGTGGTGTCCAGCGCGATACCAGCTTCGGAATCGAAAATGGACGACGCGCTGATGCCACGGAAATCGGTGGAAACCACTTTTTCGTCGGTGTAAGCCAGCGTGCCTTTCATCGCGCCTTCGGAGGCGGCCTTCATCGCTGCGCAAATTTCTGCGTAGGTAGCGGGCTTATCGAGTTCGCAGGTCAGGTCAACCACCGACACGTCGGAGGTCGGCACACGGAAGGCCATGCCGGTCAGTTTGCCTTTCAGTTCCGGCAGCACCACGCCCACGGCCTTGGCAGCGCCAGTGGACGAGGGAATGATGTTTTCCAGAATGCCACGGCCGCCGCGCCAGTCTTTCATCGACGGGCCGTCAACGGTTTTCTGGGTGGCGGTCGCAGCGTGAACGGTGGTCATCAGGCCGCGCTTCAGGCCCCAGTTATCGTTCAGCACTTTGGCGATCGGTGCCAGGCAGTTGGTGGTGCACGAAGCGGCCGACACAATCGCCTGACCGGCATAGGTTTCGTGGTTCACGCCATATACAAACATGGGGGTCGCGTCCTTGGACGGGGCGCTCATCACCACTTTTTTCGCGCCGGCAGCGATGTGCTTCTGGCAGGTTTCGTCGTCAAGGAAGAAGCCGGTGCATTCGATCACGATGTCGGCGCCTGCTTCGTTCCACTTCAGGTTGGCGGGATCGCGCTCGGCTGTCAGGCGAACCGTCTTGCCGTTGACGACCAGATTGCTGCCGCTAACCGACACATCGCCATTGAAACGGCCGTGGACCGAATCGTACTTCAGCATGTACGCCAAGTAATCGGGGTCGAGCAAATCGTTGATCGCGACCACTTCGATTTCGGGGAAGTCCTTGGCGATTGCGCGGAAAGCCATACGGCCGATGCGGCCAAAACCATTAATACCCACTTTGATTGCCATGTGTTCAGTCTCCTAAGTTGAAAATTTTTTCATCCGGCAAGCATGAGCAGATTCGCCAGGCAAACCTGGCGCGCTTGTCTCATCCTTGCCGGTGTCAGCTTTACAGAATGCCTTTAACTGCAGCAGCAACGGCTTCAGCCGTAATGCCAAAGTGCTTGTACAGCGCGGGGGCGGGTGCGGATTCACCGAAAGTATCCATCCCCACAACAGCGCCTTCCAGGCCGACGTACTTGCGCCAGAAGTCGGTTACACCGGCTTCGACGGCCACACGTGGCAGGCCCTTGGTCAGCACACTGGCCTTGTAAGCCGCATCCTGACGGTCGAAGGTAGTGGTCGACGGCATTGAAACCACACGCACCGCGATGCCTTCAGCAGCCAGCGCTTCCTGGGCTTTCATCGCCAGATCAACTTCAGATCCGGTGGCGATGATGATGGCCTTGGCACCGGCGGCATCTTTCAACACATACCCACCCTTGCTGATGTTGGCGATGGTTGCCTCATCGCGTGCCATGAATGGCAGGTTCTGGCGGCTGAGAATATGGCAGGTGGGGCCGTCGGTACGCTCAACCGAATGTGCCCAGCCGACCAGGGTTTCAACGGTGTCACACGGACGCCATACATCATTGTTGGGCATCATGCGCAGGGTCGCGGTCTGTTCCACCGGCTGGTGGGTCGGGCCGTCTTCGCCGAGGCCGATGGAGTCGTGCGTGAACACGTGGATCACGCGCTGCTTCATCAGCGCGGCCATGCGGATGGCGTTGCGCGAATACTCGGAGAACATCAGGAAGGTGCCGCCGAAAGGCAACAGGCCGCCGTGCAGCGCCATGCCGTTCATGATCGCGGCCATGCCGAATTCGCGCACGCCGTAGCTGATGTAGTTGCCGGGATTGCCGTGGCGCACCGGGTGGCTGCCTTCCCAGTTGGTCAGGTTGGAGCCGGTCAGGTCGGCCGAGCCGCCGAGGAATTCGGGCAGCGCGGATGCCAACGCGTTGATCGCGATCTGGCTCGCCTTGCGGGTAGCGACGGTTTCGGCCTTGGTGTTGATCGCCGTCAGCTTGTCGGCGATATGCGCCTTCCAGTTGGCGGGCAGTTCGCCCTTCATGCGGCGCTCGAACTCGGCGGCCTCTTTCGGGTAAGCCTTCTTGTATTCGGCGAATTTGTTGTTCCACAGCGTTTCCAGACCCTGACCCTGGGTCTTGGCATCCCAGCCGGCGTAGATGTCGGCGGGGATTTCGAACGCGGGGTGGTTCCAGCCGATGTGCTTGCGGGTAGCTTCGACTTCGTCGTGGCCCAGCGCGGCGCCGTGCACGTCGTGCGTGCCTTCCTTGTTGGGCGAACCCTTGCCGATCACGGTCTTGCAGCAGATCAGGGTGGGCTTGTCGGTGCTGGCCTTGGCCTTTTGAATCGCCGCTTCGAGGGCGACGACGTCGTGGCCGTCGACGTTGGGGATCACCTGCCAGCCGTAGGCTTCAAAGCGCTTGGCGGTGTCGTCGGTGTACCAGTGTTCGATGTGACCATCGATGGAAATGCCGTTGTCGTCCCAGAAGGCGATCAGCTTGCCAAGCTTCCAGGTGCCGGCTAGCGCGCAGGACTCGTGCGAGATCCCTTCCATCATGCAGCCATCACCCAGGAAGGCGTAGGTGTGGTGGTCGACGATGGTGTGGTCGGGCTTGTTGAATTCGTGGGCAAGCACCTTTTCCGCCATCGCCATGCCGACGGCATTGGTGATGCCCTGGCCGAGCGGGCCGGTGGTGGTTTCAATCCCGGGCGCATAACCGTACTCGGGGTGACCCGGGGTTTTGGAATGCAATTGACGGAACTGCTTGATATCTTCAATCGACAGGTCGTAGCCGGTCAGGTGCAGCAACGAATAAAGCAGCATCGAGCCGTGACCGTTCGACAGCACAAAGCGGTCGCGATCCGGCCACTTGGGGTTGGTCGGGTTGTGGCGCAGATGATGGTTCCACAGCGTTTCAGCGATTTCAGCCATGCCCATGGGCGCGCCGGGGTGGCCGGATTTGGCTTTCTCAACGGCATCCATCGACAGTGCACGGATGGCATTGGCCAGGTCGTTACGAGTTGGCATTGCGTTCCCTTCAGCTTAAGTAAAAAACCGGTCGCATCTTCCGCCCGAAAAAAGCTGCACAGAGGCAGCTTAGGCAGAATTTGCAAAAACCCTGATTATCCGTCAGCAGGGCAGGCTTTCGCAAGCCGACCCCTATGTGGCCAAAAGGCCTGTTGAGACAACAAGTTAAAGCAACAAGCTCAAGCCATGACTCAGTTAAGGCCGCTAAAATGTTTTTATTTGGCTTGTGTTGTAGCTTATGCGCCTGCGGCTTTGAGCCAGTCTCGCCACAACACGAAGAGCTCAGGACTGGCCGACGCGACGACTGAGCGCTCCCAGATATTGGCCACATCAAATTCCCCGGACAGGCTCGACAAACGCCCGCCGGCCTCTTCCAGAATCAGCGCGCCCGCCGCGTAATCCCATAGCTTTTGTCCGCCATGGATATAAATATCAAAGCGCCCGGCGGCGGTGTAACACCAGTCCAGTGTGGAGGCACCGAAATTGCGCTGCGAAGCATACGGCGGCCACGACGCCAGGCGACCCGCCAGTTCACGATCGATCCGTTTCATCTCCACGCCAGCCAACGCACGTCTCAATTCGGTGGCAGGTGCGCGCAAAGGCAAGGGCTTGTCATTCAGAAACGCACCGCCCCCCCGCTCGGCCGAAAACATCTCATCGGCGATGGGGTCGTACACCACGCCCAGCATGCGTTCACCTTTATAGAGATACGCCACTGACACCGCAAAATAAGGCACGCCGGCGACAAAATTGGAGGTGCCATCAATCGGGTCAACACACCACAGCCCGTCACGGCCCGCATTCCAGGCATCGTGCTGCTGTTGCTCGGTCATCTCCTCGCCCAGCACCGGCACATTTTTGATGAGCGGCAAGGCCACCTCCAAGGCGTCCTGTGTTGCCGAATCCGCTTCGGTAAACAGGCTTCCGTCTGGCTTGTGCGTGTGCTTCACCTTGAGAAAACGGGGTGTCACTTCGCGTTGTGCGACTTCGCGAACCAAGGCTTTGACGTCTTCAAGCATCAGGTGCGCACGCAATAACAATAAACAAATTCCTGCTCCTTACCCGTCGGGGTGTGGTGGACTTCGGTTTCGTGGCCGAGCAACCGGAAAGGCGCGCCGAATTCGGCATGCAACGTGTCTGGCGCATAACGCACCACGTCCAGCCCCGAACATTGCAACGGTCCGCCCTGGCCAAACGCTGCGACGATCACGCGCCCACCGGGTTTGACGCTTTTCAACACGTGCGCAACATAGCGCGCGCGGTCGGCAGGATCAGTCAGAAAATGGAACACCGCACGGTCGTGCCAGACGTCATAGTGCGCGGTCGGCAATTCGACCTGGGTGACGTCGCCGGCGATCCACCGCACCGACTGCGCCCGCGCGCCAAGCCGTTTGCGACTGGCCGCGAGCGCGGATTCGGCAAGATCGAGTACCGTCAGATTACGGTAGCCCGCGTTGAGCAATTCGTCCACCAGCACCGAGGCGCCGCCACCGACATCGATGATGTACGCGCTCGCATTCGCACTGTCTGCGATCAGGCGCAGCGATGACGCAGCATGCGGCTGAAACCAGCTCACCTGATCGGCCGCTTTTCCGCTGTACACGCTCTCCCAATGCTGCTGACGGTCATCCATATCATTCGCCCTTCCATTTGATCGAGCAGCCCATGCTGGGAACTTGTTCAGCCGGACCATGCTGAGATGTGGCTATTTGCTTCATGGCCTCAAACAGATCGCGGCGTACGCCCTCAGGTGCCGTGTCCTTGCGCGACTCATCAAAACGTCCGCGATACTGCAGTTCGAAATCCCGGTTGAAGCCAAAAAAATCCGGCGTACATACCGCACCGTAGGCCTTGGCCACCTGCTGGGTTTCGTCGATCACATAGGGAAAAGGAAAGCCAAACTCCGTCGCCACTTTTTTCATGTTGTCGAAGGAATCCTCTGCGTATTCGCTCGGATCGTTCGACATCACGGCAATTGCGTGAACCCCAAGTGCGTTCAACTCAACCATATCGCATACCAGGCGCGGGCGAATGGCTTTTACATACGGGCAATGGTTACAGATGAACATCACCAGCAAGCCGTTCGGCCCCATTGCATCACGCAGGGTCCATTGCTTGCCGTCGGTGCCCGGCAAACTGAAGTTGGGGGCCTTCCAGCCAAAATCGCATACGGGGGTAGTGAGGGAAACCATGGCGTGCTCCGCTGAATTTCAAGGTATCCCGGCATAATAGCAAGATGGTCACCTCTAAAAATCCATATTTCATCCCAACTGCGGCGTTGCGGGAAAAATTTTATGCCCCCGGTTTGACCGGGGACGGTATCCCTTGCGGGCTTGCTGACATATCAGACATATGCGGCGCTGCGAAATTTTTCCCGCGCCTTGCATTTGGGCGAACTCTAAATTTTTAGAGGTGCCCAGATGTCATCGCCGCGCTTTTATCTTGATCAACCGCTTGCCCTGGGCGCCCGCTTCAGCCTGCCGCCCGGGCCGGCTCGCCACGCTGCAAAAGCACTGCGGTTAACCGTCGACGACACAGTCACCCTTTTTAACGGCCAGGGTGGCGAGCATACCGCTCTTATCGAGCGTATCCAGAAAGACGAGGTTGCGGTCAGAATCACCGATTTTACCGACATCGAGCGCGAGTCGCGCTTGCGCGTCATGCTGGCGCAAGGGATCTCGAGTGGCGAGCGGATGGATTACACCCTGCAAAAAGCCGTAGAACTTGGCGTGGTGTCGATCCAGCCGATTGCGACCAAACGCAGCGTGGTCAAACTAAGCGGTGAGCGTGCGGAGCGTCGTGTTGCACATTGGCAAGGTGTGGTCGCCAGTGCCTGTGAACAAAGCGGGCGCAACCAGGTACCCAAGGTGGCAGTACCGCAAACACTCGCTGCCTGGTTAGGGCATCACACAGCGGGACGCCTGTTATTTTTATCGCCACTGGCCGACACGCGACTGGCCGACTTGCCGTCACCCACAGGAATCGACTGTCTGGTGGTCGGCCCCGAAGGCGGCTTCGAGGCCGATGAGATCGCGACGCTGCATGCAGCAGAGGCCATACCCGTTTGTCTCGGCCCACGCGTGCTACGTACCGAGACGGCAGCACTGGCTGCGTTGGCCGCAATGCAAACCCTGTGGGGCGATTTCTGATTCACGACACGAGGCCAGCAACGGGCGTAAAAAAACGGGCCGCGGCCCGTTTTTTTACGTTCGCCTCAATTACGGGCGAATGTAAGCATATCCATCCATTTGACGGTCCATGATTTCCACTACACCCGACGGAACGTAACCAATGCTGGAATTCATGTCATCCTTGGTCAGCTTCTGACCACGCATGGTGTTTTGACAAGCCACAATCTTGATCCCCGAATCGGCCATTTCGCTGATACGGCTGGTTACGACGGAGTCGGCTTTCAGCATGCCGATGCCCGGACCATAAGCCACGATTTCGATCACGGCATCCTTCAGGTCTTTCTGGACGTTTTTGGTGTTATTCAGCGCCAGGTTCCAGTAAGCCGGATCGCTGTCGCTAACCTGAATCACCACTTTCGGCGTAACCGCGGCGTCACGTGCAACCGCGGTTGTCGGCAGCGCGATTGCGCCCAAAACCATAGCGCCACCCAAAACTGCGCCCATAAGCTTGTTCATGAATTTCATTATTAAGTCTCCTTCAGGTTGGTGGAAAACGGATAAGCAATTTCTTTAAAGTTCGATAAACAGCCGGTGCTTTAAAGTCGTGCCTATGATAATTCGAATATCAAGCTGGCAATACATTAAGGATTGACTTGCGGAAGTGAGACGTGCCACCCATTCTATTTATTCCAGGTTTTTATCATTCGTCTTGCAGGCACCCTGCATAGCAGGGGGGTTTTCGGTATCCTTACATATTAACAATCCCATAAACCTGCCCAGATCAGGACACTCCATTGAAAGACAACAACGATTTCGTTCACTGGTTCCGCTCCGCTGCTCCTTACATTCATGGCTTCCGTGGCAAAACATTCGTCATTGCCTTCGGCGGTGAACTGGTGGCCGACAATGGCTTTGTGCAGCTGGCGCATGATGTCAATCTACTCAACAGCCTGGGTGTGCGGCTGGTGCTGATACACGGCGTGCGGCCGCAAGTTGAAGCGCGGCTGACCGAGAATGGCACGGCGATCCGGTACGTAGGGGGACTGCGCGTAACTGACGATGCAGCGCTTGCCTGTGTCAAAGAAGCTGCCGGAACGGTACGCGTCGAAATAGAAGCCTTGTTGTCACTGGGGCTGGCCAACACGCCCATGGCCGGCGCCAGCATCCGGGTGGCGTCCGGTAATTTTGTGACAGCGCAGCCTTTGGGCGTACGCGAGGGCGTGGACTTGCTTCACACCGGCGAGGTGCGCAAGATCGACGCAGTAGCGATCCGGCGGCGTCTCGACCAACACGACATCGTGCTGCTATCCCCTATCGGCTACTCTCCAACCGGCGAAATTTTCAACCTCAGTCTGGAAGATGTGGCAACGCAAGCCGCAGTCGAACTGGCCGCAGACAAATTGATTTTCCTGATGGACACTGAAGGCGTGCCTGACAAAGGACGCAAGATTCATAACGCCCTCACTGTCAACGAGGCGCGCAAGGTGCTCGAAAAGGCCGGCCAGAGCAAGGCGCGCAAGCTGCCCGAAGATGTGGCCTACTACCTGCCCTGCGCGATTACTGCCTGCACGCAGGGGGTCAAACGCGCGCATCTCATCAGCCGCCACCGCGATGGTGCCCTACTGTCCGAACTCTTTACCCGTGAAGGGGTGGGCACACTCATCACACCCGCGCCACTGGAAACCCTGCGCGCAGCCACCATCAACGACGTCGGTGGCATTCTCGGCCTGATCGAACCGCTTGAACGCGAGGGTATTCTGGTACGGCGTTCGCGCGAGTTGCTGGAAATGGAAATTGAACGCTTCCTGGTGCTGGAATCCGACGGGGTCATTGCCGGTTGCGCAGCGCTCTACCCTTTTCCTGAAGAGCATGCAGCCGAGCTGGCCTGTCTCGCCGTATCTGAAGAGTTCCGCGGCCAGGGTTTTGGCGATCTGCTGCTGGAAGAGGCCGAAAAAAATGGCAAAAAGCTCGGGTTCAAACAATTATTTGTACTGACCACGCGCACTGAACATTGGTTCGAAGAACGCGGCTTTGTTGACAGCAGCCTGAACAATCTACCCAAGAGCAAACAGGCGCTATACAACTACAACCGCAAATCCAAAGTGCTGCAAAAATCACTATGACCGGAGCGCTCGGTTTTGCGCTTGTTTAATTTCCGCTTTCATACGCTGGCGCTGCTCCTGTTGTACCTGATGGGACTGCGCACAGGCTGGGCGGATGACCCCCGCCCACTGGTGCTGGGCGTTTTCCCTTATGTCACGGCCCGACAAATCGTGGAAATCTATCATCCAGTGGCCAAGGCTTTGGAAATAAAGCTGCAGCGCCGCGTACGCCTCTTCACCGCGCGCGACTTCACCGCCTTTGCCGAACGTACCCGCAAGGGCGAATACGACATTCTGCTTACGGCACCGCATCTGGTCTGGCTGGCACGACAGGAGGTGGGATACCTGCCCCTACTGAAGTATGACCTGTCGATTTACGGCCTGCTGGTAGTCAAGTCCGATTCGCCGTTTAAGGATTTGGAAGATTTACGCGGCCGCACCATCGCTACGCCTGATTCCATTTCGTTGGTGGCTTTAGCCGGAAAGGCTGAAATGGCTGCACGTGGACTCAGAGACAAGATCGATTACGCGTCGAAAGATGCGACTACTCACATCAACGCTGCGATGCAAGTCATCAATGGGCGTGTCGACGGTGCCATGCTGGCACAGCAAACCTACAACCTGATGCGCCCCGAGCTGCGCCAGCAATTGCGGGTTCTGGCTGGAACGCCCCCATTACCCAGTTTGATGTACCTCACCCACCCACGTTTGCCCATTACCGAGGTGCAGTCAATTCGCACAGCGCTGCTGGATTTTTCTGCCTCTCCCGATGAGCAGGCACGCAAACACTATAGCGCCAATGGCGCCATTGAGCCGATCGATGATGCGATGTTTCCAGCCATCCGTCCCTATGCATTGTCGGCGCAAGAAATGTTGCGACAAACAAAATGAAAGACTGGCTCGATCGGCTCTCACTTCGCTACAAGCTCACCCTCGCCGCGCTCGCGGTAGAGGTCGTCATGCTCAGCCTCCTGATTGGATACGGCATGCAGTTCACCAACCAGGCATTGCAGCAACAGGCTGATCAGCGTGTACATGAAATTGCCGATACGCTGGCTGTCGCGCTGCTGGCCCCCTTGTCACAGCAGGATGACGCCAGCGTACGCGACATCATTGAGTCGGTGCGGCGCAACAGCAGCCTGGAGAAAATCGAGGTCCGAGACAACAGCCGTCGCATCGTGCACCAGTCAGGTAGCGACATTGCCCGCGACCCATCCGACTTCAGCATAACCCGTCCGATCGAGTTGTCTGGCCAACACTACGGTGAGGCCACCCTGGTCTTGTCAGGTGACTTTATTCAGGCAGCGCGCACGCTGTATCTGCAGCAAAGTCTGTTGATTGCCGGCGCAGCCTTGATCCTGACCGCCCTCTTGCTGACGCTGTCAGTCGGCAGGCTGACGAGTCGTTTTGAAGCCCTCACCCATGCCAGCAAACGCATGGAACAGGGTGACCTGGACGTGCTCATTGCGGGCGAAGGAAAAGACGAACTGGGCCAACTGGTCCGAACCTTTAACCGGATGGCCGAATCAGTCCGCTTCAGCGTTGAACGTGCTCACGATAACGAGGCGCGCTTTCACGCCATCGCCGACTACACGCATGATCTGGAATTCTGGCTGTCGCCCGAAGGCAAGCTGTTATGGGTCAACCCATCTGTCGAGCGCATGCTGGGATACACCGTTGGCGAATGCATGCTGCAACAAAATTTTCCATTAGACCTCATCCACCCAGAAGGCAGAGCCGAAGCTGACTTCATCCTGCGCCAGGCATTGCGCGGTTCGTCCGGGCAAGGCTATGCCCTCCGTATTTGCCGCAAAGACGGAGGGCATTTCTGGGCCTTGGCAAACTGGCAACCGATTAAAGATCATAACGAGAACTATCAAGGCATCCGCGCCAGCATCCACAGCATCGATGACCTGAAATCCACCGAGGCCAACCTGCGTCAGGCCATCAACGAACTTCGTATATCGGAAACCCTGCAGGGAAAATACCTGGAGGAAACCGAACAGGAGCGTGCCCGTCTGGTCTCGCTGTTGTCGGCGATGAACCTGGGCATTCTGTTTGTTGCCACAGATGGCCTCGTGCTCTACAACAACCCCTCGTTCAGCCGCATGTGGATGATCGACGAAAATCAAAACCTGATCGGGCAACCTGCGCGAGAAGTCCTGGCCCAGTCGACCTCTTCGTTGGCCCGTCCCGACCAGTTTTCCAAGCATTTGATGTCCGTACTGGAAACCCGGGAGCTGTCCGACAGCTTCGAAATCCAGATGACCGATGGACGCGTCATCACCGAACTCGATTACCCGGTGCGTGACCGCGAAGGCCGCTTTACCGGCCATTTGTGGATTTACGAAGACATCACCCGCGAACGCCAAACCGCAGAGCAACTGGTGTATCTGGCCGAACGTGATGCACTGACCGGGTTATACAACCGCCATCGATTCCAGCAGGAACTGGCGCGCACCATGCTGGAGAGTGACCGTCATCAAATGAAGTGCGCGGTGATGTTTTTCGATCTCGACGAATTCAAGACCATCAATGACACCTACGGCCATCGTGCCGGCGATGCACTGCTGATCCGGGTGGCCGGTGAGGTGGGGGCACTGGTTCGCCGCAACGAGGTGCTGGCACGCCTGGGGGGCGATGAATTCGCCCTGCTCTTGCCCGGCGTTCACGGTAACGAAGCCGAAGCGTTGGCCGACCGCGTAGTGCGCGCCGTGGCACAGATTCCGTTTCGTTTTGAGGGGCAAAGCCTGCGTGCCACCACCAGCCTGGGTATTGCCTATTACCCGGAGCATGCCATTGATGCCGATGACCTGGTCGCACGCGCTGACATCGCCATGTATCAGGCCAAGGACTCCGGCAAGAATACCTGGCGCGTTTTCCGCTCGAACCTTGCTGCCGACACTGAAATGCGCAGCCGGCTGTCGTGGGGGGAGCGCATCAGCAATGCCCTGGACAGAGGTTTGTTCGAGTTACATTTTCAGGGGGTATACCGGTCGGAAGACTGCGCGCTTTCCCATCTGGAAGCGCTGATCCGGATGAGCGATGAACGTAATCCCGCAGAACTCATCATGCCCGGGCATTTCATTCCGCCTGCTGAAAAAAGCGGCCGCATTCTAGATATCGATCGCTGGGTCATCCGAGAAGTGGTTAACAAACTGTCCAAATATCCGGATATCCCTTCCATCGCGATCAATATATCGGGGCGCTCTCTGTCCGAGCCCAGTTTGCCTCAGTACATTGGTGACGCCATACGCGATGGCGGCGTCAAGCCCAACCGGCTGATCGTTGAAATCACCGAAACGGCCGCCGTTTCCGATCTTCATGATGCGCAGCGCATGATCGAAGCGCTCCGCCAACTGGGTTGCGGAATATGCCTTGATGACTTTGGCGTCGGCTTCGCGTCATTCGCTTATCTCAAACACCTGCATGTCGATACGATCAAGATTGATGGCATTTTCATTCATGATCTTGCCAACGATCACGACAACCAGATATTCGTGCAAGCGATGGTCAGTGTTGCGCTCGGATTAGGGAAATCAGTGGTGGCGGAATACGTTGAAGATGGAAAAACGCTAACCCTGCTGCGCCGGTTCGGCGTTGATCTAGTGCAGGGCTATTACCTCGATCGCCCGACGCTCAATCATCCAGCGCTTAACTCTTGAGCTAGATTTCATTGATTCGGAATAAATGAAGCAAAGCGCGATTGACTGGACGCCCGACAAGCTAGATGCCTATATCACGAACCCCAAGCAGCTCATACCCGGCAACACAATGCCATTCGGTGGCATCTCCGAAGCGCAGGAACGGGAAGACATCATTGCTTATTTGAGTACCTTGCACTAAATCAACGCCTTACGACCCGGCCTGCGCATCGCCCTGCGCAGGTCGGGTCCTCTGGTGCCTACAAGGCGCAAGCCAAAACTGTTAAAATCCTCTGTTTTTCACGATTTTTCGGGATTTCTCCGTGCTTACCGCTTCCAGCATCACCCTTCAGTTCGCCGCCAAACCGCTGTTCGAGAACGTCAACGTCAAGTTTGGCGATGGCAACCGCTATGGCCTGATCGGCGCCAACGGCTGCGGCAAGTCCACCTTCATGAAGATTCTCGCCGGCGAGCTGGAGTCGACGGCGGGCAACGTCTCGCTCGACCCCGGCGAACGCATGGCCTGGCTGCGCCAGGACCAGTTTGGCTACGAAGACCAGCGCGTGCTCGACGTGGTGCTGCAGGGCCACGCCGACATGTGGAAAGTCATGCAGGAAAAAGACGCGATTTACATGAATCCGGAAGCGAGCGAGGAAGATTACTTGCACGCTGCCGAACTTGAAGCCAAATTCGGTGAAATGGGCGGCTACGATGCCGAGGCGCGCGCGGGGCAACTGTTGCTGGGCGTGGGCATTCCCACAGAGCAGCACATGGGTACCATGAGCCAGATCGCACCGGGCTTCAAGCTGCGCGTGTTGCTGACGCAAGCGCTGTTTTCCAATCCCGACATCCTGCTGCTCGACGAACCCACCAACAATCTCGACATCAACACCATTCGCTGGCTGGAAAACGTGCTGAACGAGAGCAAAGCCACCATCATCGTCATCTCGCACGACCGCCACTTTCTGAATCAGGTCTGTACCCACATGGCCGACCTCGACTTCGGCACCATCAAGACCTACCCCGGCAACTACGACGATTACATGCTGGCCTCGGCACAGGTCAAGGAACGTCAGGCCTCTACCAACGCCAAGGCCAAGGACAAGGTAGCCGAACTGCAGGAATTCGTGCGCCGCTTCTCGGCCAACAAATCGAAGGCGCGTCAAGCCACCAGTCGCATGAAGATGATCGACAAGATCAAGATCGAGGACTTCAAGCCCTCATCCCGCCAGAACCCTTACATCCGGTTCGAACCGGAGAAGGTCCTGCATCGCCGTGCGCTCGAGGTCGAGAATTTGAAATTTGGCTACGACGACACGCCGCTGTTTTCCAATATGAATTTTTCGCTCGAAGCGGGCGAAAAGATGGCCGTCATCGGCGGCAACGGCACCGGCAAATCCACGCTGATGAAGCTGTTGTTGAGCGAGCTCACACCCCAGTTCGGTGAGGTGAAATGGAGCGAGAACGCCAACCTCGGCTATTTTTCGCAAGACCACGTCAGCGATTTCGACAGCGATCTCAATCTCACCGACTGGATGCACCAGTGGACCCAGCCCGGCGACGACGAGCAGGTGTTGCGCGGCATTCTCGGGCGGCTACTGTTTTCGGGCGACGATGTGAAAAAATCGATGCGCGTGCTGTCCGGCGGCGAAAAAGGCCGCATGCTCTACGGCAAGCTGATGCTTGGCCGCAACAACGTTCTGGTGATGGATGAGCCGACCAACCACATGGACATGGAATCCATCGAGTCGCTCAACATCGCGCTTGAGCAGTTCAAAGGCACGCTGATTTTCGTTTCACACGACCGCCAGTTCGTCAGCAGTCTCGCCACCCGCATTCTTGAAATCACGCCGGAAGGGGTCGAGTTCTACATGGGCAACTACGACGAATATCTGCATTCCAAGGGGTTGGAATAAGTGTTTCAGTCATGAGCGAAACCATCATCATCGGTCTGGGCCAGCTCGGGCGTGTTTTTGCCGGCGGCCTGCTGCGTATTGGCTGCACGGTGATCCCGGTCAATCGATGCGACGACATGGCGGCACTGGCGCAGCGCCACGCCACACCCGAGCTGGTGTTGGTAGCGGTCGCTGAAAATGACCTGCATACGGTGCTGGCGGACTTGCCGGAAAACTGGAAATCGCGCGTCGCGTTGATCCAGAACGAACTGCTGTCACGTGACTGGCTGGTGCACGGCATAATCGAGCCCAGCGTCATTTCGGTGTGGTTTGAAAAAAAGAAAGGCATGGACGCCAAGCCGTTGATTGCCTCGCCCGCAGCCGGACCGGGCGCAGCCCTGCTGTGCCGCGCGCTGACTTCCGTTGATCTGCCCTGCCGCGAAGTGGCCCTGGGGGATGAACTACTATTCGAACTGGTGCGCAAAAATGTATACATCCTCACCACCAATATTGCGGGACTCAAGACCGGTGGCACAGTGGCCGAACTATGGGCGCTGCATGAGACTTTTGCGCGCCAGGTCGCCCACGAGGTGATGGATATCCAGGATGCGCTTACCGGCACCCAACTTGACCGTGACGCGCTGATTGCCGGCATGCTGGAAGCCTTCAGCGGCGATCCTGCACACGGCTGCACCGGTCGTTCAGCACCGGCACGGTTGACACGGGCCCTCAAGCACGCGGATGAATTCCAGTTGGCGGTCCCTATCCTAAGGACGCTTGCGCGCTGAGCAAAAACTACGCGTCGTGATCAGATGCGTATTCCACCCTAAAACAGCCACCCATTCCAATTCAAAAGCGCCACGCATTCCAGTCCAAACCCGCCACCGGTTCTGATTCAAACCCGCTACATGAAATAACAGCTTCATCCAGCCGACGAATGTCTCGTAACTTGCCAAGAGCGGCCGGTCGAACTGGCTGCCCTGGATGGCAGCATATCGGCCTTAGCGGGCGATGGGAATTTAGCCGACTACTTCCGCTATGGATTAGTTACCGGACATCGGCCAGGAGATCTCACCGAACGGCAGCTTTCTGATTTCCGCTGCGGCAGGACACAACCCGTTACGGTTGCGGTCAAAAGGGGGAAAGGAGGAATGACATGAGCTTGCCGTCACCCACCAACGCCTAGGACTCAGAAGCGCGCGGAGAACGTAGCGCCGAAGAGCGGTGCGGTGTCGAAGTCGACCTGGCTCAGCTCATTACCAGTTGAATCCTCGACACGTAGCTGGCCAGCGGTCACGAGACCAGCGTAAAGGTTTAGTGACATCTGCTCACCAAAAGCGTGCGTTGCGCGGAGAAACACGGGTACTCCACGTTCCTCGCCGATACCGTTGGGCACGGCGCCGTCATTGCTCAGGCGAAAGCGCGCGTTGCGCCACGCGGCTCCGAGCCCGACGTTCCAGCCGCTTTCGAGGCGGTACTCGAGTTCCAAGCCAGCTGGCCCGGTTGGTCCCGCGGGAAGCGGGTTCACCAGACGCCAGCGATCGCTAATCCGCCAGTCGACGAGCAGGAACGGGAATACGCTCGTTTCCTCAATGCGGTCGAACACGCCCATTCCAAAGCCGAGACGGTTGCCATTGTCGAAGCGTTTGGTCGCCGAGACGATGCCACCCAAGGTGAATGCGTCACCCGCGTCGGCACCGTTCTCGCGGAACCAGTCGAACGAGGGCGTGAGTCCGACGCTCCAGCCATCGCTTAACCCAAACGAGAGGGGGACCGATACGCCGTAACGTTGCACGATGTTCCATGGCGCAACGCCGCCGAAGCGGGTTGGGTTCGAGAATGAGTAGTCGGTGTAATCGTAGTTGAGTGTTACACCAGCACGGTTGCCGCGGCCGAGGTCACCCAAAACGCCCGTACGCACGATTGCGCTCTGTGCGCTGTAGTGGCCTCCGCCGTCAAGATCGCCCTGACCCTGATAGACCGGGGTGACCGAGAGGAATGGTCGCCAATCCATTTCCTGCGCTTGCGCCGCGCCAGCTGTCGCGAGGGCCAGGGTGAGCACCGTCGAACTTGTGCGACGCGATACCTTGAATTTCATCGAACCTCCAAAACAGGGCGCCTGCTCACCACGGGAATCACGGGATGCGGCACTGGAAATCATATCGCATGCGAAGCAACAGAAAATCAAAAAAGTCAGTTTGGAATGAAATTCCCACTTTCTGCGCGTACCCAAGCGTGGTTAACCACAGCGCTAAACACGCCATACCGTTTAGTCACTTGCGGAGGACGTTGGACCGCACCCAAGGCGAATGCACGTATGTGAACAGTGGGCGAGTATATTCAGGCTTGTTACAGCAACGCCCACGGTGCTTCGATGACCCGAGTTCATTATATGGCTGCCTGCTTCTTGCTTGTGGCTTGGAGTTCTGCCATGGCAATTGACGGGCCCCTTTACACGGTGGTTCAGACTTACGAAGCTTTCGAGGTGCGTCGGTATGAGCCCTATTTGGTGGCGGAGACGGTTGTCAGCGCAGCGCCCGAAGATGCCGGAAACCAGGGTTTTCGTATCCTGGCGGGATACATCTTCGGACGCAACAAAGGGGCGCGCAAGATCGAGATGACTGCTCCCGTGGCGCAGTTACCCACCAAGATTGCGATGACGGCGCCAGTGGCCCAAAGCGCAAGCACCAGCGGTTACGTCATCCAGTTCGCGATGCCCCGAGAATGGACGCAGGAAACCCTCCCGGAACCACTCGATTCGAGTGTCGCCCTACGTGAGATGCCCGCTAGAACGGTTGCCGTCATCAGCTACTCCGGGACGTGGTCACAGAGCCGCTACAAGGAGAATCTAAAGAAGCTTGAAAAGGCACTGGCACAAGCTGGGCTGCGCTGGCATGGCGAGCCGGTGTGGGCTCGCTATGATCCGCCCTGGAAGCCATGGTTATGGCGACGTAATGAAATTTGGCTTGAAATTGATTGAGCGCGAAAAGGTTTGTTCGCCTCAGCGCGAGGCCGCTTTGTGGCGAGATGCCGTATGCCTGCACTCGGCCAGGAAGAGACGGTCGTTGAGCTGGGTCTGACCGTCTCAAAGTCGGCCGAAGCGGACGGTGGC
>JAAFGW010000016.1 GCA_010365175.1 Sulfuriferula multivorans
GCCGCTGCCTTTCTGTTAAGCGACCTGGCTTCCGGCATCAGCGGAGAAATCACTTACGTAGACGCAGGATTCAACACCACTGCAGGCGGAGTTGACTGACCTCCTCCATCGCCGAGTTCAATAAAAAACGCGCCTGGAAGGCGCGGCCGAATCCAAAGGAAAACGCGCCCGGAAGGCGCGTTTTTTATTCAGTCGATCAGTTATCGACCTTCAATTGCGTTGGGCTTGATTTTCACTTTCTGCCCCGCCGTAATCAGATCAGTCATCGCCTGCAGGTCCGCACGTTGCAACGCCTGCGTCACCCCTGACCCAATTGATGACAACAGCATCGGATCCTGCGTAGGCGCCTCCACCACACGCGTGATCCGCACAATACGATATGAACCACTTGAATGTATAAAGCCGGCATAAGCTGGCAGCTTATCTGTCCTGGCCCGAAACACAGCTTTAGCGCCAGCCGCATCGAAGACCGCGGAAGGCTGACGACTCACCACCTGGAATGCCGACCAGCCTAAATCTTTTTCTTCTCCTGTTGCCAATCCCTTGATCGTTGTCTGTCCAAGTTGCGTCAGCAAACGCATGCGCTGTTCAACCAGGAGTCGGGATTCAATCGCAGGAGACACATCCGCAAGTGGAAGCAGTCGGGCCGCGCGATGCTCAGCTACTCGAGCTGCTACCAGCACACCTGGCTTGACTTCAAACGCCTCAGTATTCTGCTTGGACTTGATTGAGTCCGGACTAAACAATGCCGCAAGCAAACCCGGATGATCCAACGGTGGCTGGGCCGTTTTCATAGACATCCAGCCACCTTGCTGAATGGTCAGCTTGATTGCGGTTGCTGCCGGCTGCAACGAGGATGCGCTCTCATAAACCAGGTTACCGAAGTTGTCGGCCAAACCGGCAAAGGCCTTTTGAGCCTGCTGCTTACGTAACTCATCAACTACCGCAGAACGTACTTCAGCAAGCGGCGCTGTTTTTCCTGGCTGAATATTGTCCAGACGAATAATGTGATAACCGAAATCACTTTCAACCGGCCCCCGGATTTCGCTGGGTTTCATGCTGAACACGGCATCCTCGAAAGGCTTGACCATCATGCCGCGACCAAAGCTTCCCAAACTACCATCCTGCGCTGCGGAGCCTGGATCCTGCGATAGCGTACGTGCCAGTTCAGCAAAACGTTCCGGCGTTTTTTGCAGCGTTTGAAACACTTCTGTGGCCTTTGCCTTGATTTTAGCTCGTACAGCAGCATCTGCGTTCGCATCGAAAGCGATCAGAATATGGCTGGCACTCCGTTGTTCGGCTTGGCCGAACTGGGCTGCATGCGATGCGTAATAGTCCCCCACAGCCTGCTCACTTACGGTAATACCTGCTGCCAAAGAGGCCTTGTCGAGCACCAAATATTCAGTGCGGATTTGTTCCGGTTCGGTGAACTCGGCTTTGTTGGCCGCGTAATAACGCTCGATGTCTGCAGGCGTGACTTTGACTTGTGACGCCACTGATGCCGCGGGCAGATCCACCCAGGAAATCTCTCGCTGCTGCGCAACCAAACCCGCAATCTGTTTCATCGAGGTATTTGACGAGAATGCCGCAAGCGATACCGGGCTGGTAATCGCCTCAAGCATGAAAGCTTGTCGCAGTTCATTTTCAAACTGGGCCGGCGTGCGGTTGTTTTGACGCAGCACCGCTTCATAGCGTTGGTGCGAGAATGCACCGTCCTGTTGAAATGCCGGGATTTGTCCCAGAATGGATGCCAGATAAGCATCAGGTGCCAAGAATTTCAGCTTTTGCGCTTCCTGTAACAAGGCTTTGCGTTCAATCAAGCTATCAAGCACCTGTTTGCGAAAGTCTGCAGTTTCGGATACTGCCGGGTCAAAAGCAGGCCCCATTGATTCGCGCATACGGTCAGTCTGGGCCTGGACTTCTTGCGCAAGCTCCTGATTTGAAATCCTCACATCGCCGACCTCGGCCACCACACCGCCACTGCCGTCGTCCTTCATGTATGAATCAACGCCAAACAGGGCGAAGGTCACCGCGATCAAACCCAGGATCACTTTGGCCAACCAGCCTTTTGCATGCTTACGAATAGCTTCAAGCACGATCATCCACTCCAGAAAAAACGTTATCGTGAATTTTCGCGCACTTTGCGCCTCACGTCTCACCAAGTGAGATTAATTACTGAATTTTATTTTATTGCAGTATCAACAAACGCAGAAATGAAAAAAGGCGAACTTGCGTTCGCCTTTTAAGTGTTGGCGGAGTGGACGGGACTCGAACCCGCGACCCCCGGCGTGACAGGCCGGTATTCTAACCAACTGAACTACCACTCCCTTGCGGCACAAAAATCGTGCGGCTTTTGATTTATTACTGAGTTTCCCTACTGGTGGGTGCTGAGGGGCTCGAACCCCCGACATTCGCCGTGTAAGGGCGACGCTCTACCAGCTGAGCTAAGCACCCGACGAAGACCGAGATTCTACAACCTTTTCACCGATCTTGCCAAACGCTAAATGCATTTTTTATTAATTAACTGCATCCTTCAGGCCCTTGCCAGCTCGGAACTTCGGAACCTTCGCTGCTTTGATCTTGATGCTTGCGCCAGTTCGTGGATTGCGGCCAGTACGTGCTGCGCGCTTGCCCACATAAAAGCTGCCGAAACCTACAAGCGTTACCATGTCACCCTTCTTCAACGCTTTTTTCACGGCTTCAACTGTCGCGTCCAGCGCGCGACCGGCTGCTGCTTTAGAAATATCAGCCGAGTCGGCGATGGCATCAATCAGTTCGGATTTGTTCACGTGTTGTCCCCTTCACTCAAGTGGCACAGGAAAACCCTGTGGTCGCTTTTATAGCAATCCGCAAAACCTTGTGTCAAGCGGTTTTGCGGGCTATTGACAAAAAAATCCCGCGACTGGCGCGGGATTCGAGCGTATTTGCTGATAAATCTCAGTGTTTTAGTGCCGCTGCAGAAGTATCATCTTCATCTGGCACAGCGATTGCTGGTGTCTCTGATTCCGATTCTTCCGGCAAAGGCTCAGGAACATGTTCCAGTGCCAATTCAAGAACTTGGTCGATCCATTTGACAGGATGAATATCGAGTTTGTTTTTAATGTTGTCCGGAATTTCAGTCAGGTCCTTAACATTTTCCTGAGGAATCAAAACTGTTTTTATTCCACCGCGATGTGCGGCCAATAATTTTTCCTTGAGGCCACCAATCGGCAAAACTTCACCGCGCAAAGTGATTTCTCCGGTCATCGCCACATCTGCACGCACTGGAATATTCGTCAGAATCGACACCATCGAAGTGCAAATTGCAACGCCTGCGGAGGGACCATCTTTGGGTGTAGCACCTTCAGGCAAGTGAATATGGATATCACGTTTTTGATAAAAGTCTTCGCGAATTCCGAGCTTACGCGCACGTGAACGGACCACGGACAGCGCGGCTTGTATCGACTCCTGCATGACTTCACCCAATTTGCCAGTTGTAGTCATCTTGCCACGTCCAGGCAAGGATACCGCCTCGATGGTCAGCAACTCTCCGCCCACTTCGGTCCATGCCAAACCGGTAACCTGACCAACCTGATTGTTCTTTTCCGCGATACCAAAACTGAATCGCTGCACGCCGAGATACTTTTCCAGATTGCGTGAGGTTACGGTTATTTTCCTGCTGCTTTTTTTCAACAGCAGCGCTTTAACCGCCTTGCGACAAATTTTTGATATTTCTCGCTCGAGACTGCGCACCCCTGCCTCACGCGTGTAGTAACGCACGATGTCACGAATGGCGGACTCTGCAATAGCGAGTTCACTCTCCTTGATACCGTTTACCTTGAGTTGCTTCTCAACCAAGTAACGCTCGGCGATATTGATTTTTTCATCTTCGGTATAACCCGATAAACGAATCACTTCCATCCGGTCCAGTAAAGGTGCGGGCAGATTGAGTGAGTTGGCAGTCGCGACAAACATCACATCAGACAAGTCGTATTCGACTTCGATGTAATGATCCTGGAAAGTGTGGTTCTGTTCAGGGTCGAGAACTTCCAATAGCGCTGACGAAGGATCACCACGGAAATCCTGTCCCATTTTGTCGACTTCATCGAGCAGGAAAAGAGGATTTCTCACGCCGACTTTAGTCAGGCTTTGCAGTATTTTCCCTGGCATCGATCCAATGTAAGTGCGGCGATGCCCTCGTATCTCGGATTCATCGCGTACGCCACCCAACGCCATCCGGACGAACTTGCGATTAGTCGCGCGCGCGATGGATTGACCAAGCGATGTCTTACCTACACCAGGAGGCCCAACCAAACAAAGAATCGGCGCTTTTACCTTGTCGACCCGCTGTTGCACTGCGAGGTACTCAAGAATGCGCTCCTTTACCTTGTCGAGACCATAGTGATCCTGATCCAGAATCTTTTCGGCTTTGGCCAAATCCTTGCTTATCTTGGTTTTCTTTTTCCACGGCAGGCCGACCATCGCTTCAATGTAGCTGCGAATCACGGTAGCCTCAGCAGACATCGGTGACATCATGCGCAGTTTTTTCAACTCACCCATCGCCTTGGCTTCGGCTTCCTTGGACATGCTGGCCTGCTTGACGCGCTTTTCCAAATCCTCAAGTTCGGCGCCTTCTTCGATATCGCCCAACTCTTTCTGAATCGCTTTGACCTGTTCATTGAGGTAGTACTCGCGCTGGCTTTTCTCCATTTGACGCTTGACGCGACCACGGATGCGCTTTTCAACCTGCAGGATATCCAACTCGCCTTCCAGCAGCCCGAGCAGATGTTCCAAGCGCTTGTTGACGCCGATCATCTCCAGTACTTCCTGCTTTTGCTCAAGCTTTAATGGCAAATGGGCAACGATGGTATCGGCCAGACGTCCCCCCTCATCAATGCCTGACAGCGAGGTCAGGATTTCTGGCGGAATTTTCTTGTTCAGCTTGACGTATTGGTCGAACTGCGTCAACAAGGCGCGGCGCATCGCTTCGACTTCAACCAGCTCTTCGCCCTCAGCAGGTAGGACTTCAGCGCGTGCCGTGAGATGGGTACCGGTGTCGGTTACATCGATCACGCGCGCACGCTGATTGCCTTCGACCAGCACCTTGACGGTGCCATCAGGCAATTTCAGCATTTGCAGCACTGTGGCTACGCTGCCAGTATCGTATAGGTCTTCCGGGGTGGGATCGTCCTGTGCAGCCGTTTTCTGGGCTACCAACAGAATGCTTTTACCGGATTCCATTGAGGTTTCCAGCGCCTTGATCGATTTCGGGCGGCCGACAAACAGCGGGATGACCATGTGTGGAAATACCACCACATCCCTAAGCGGCAACAGCGGCAGATCAATCTGTTCCTTGGATTCGTTGTCGCTCATCATGATTTCCTAGTCAGGGTTAAGGAAAGGATGCGCGGCATTCAACCACGCACATCCTTAATTGGGGGGCATAGTCTGCAATTCAAGACCGCTGACAGTTCCCTGTCAGCCGCCATTTCGATTACGGCAGCGGGTCAAGCGCCGGCAGCCAGCGGCTCTTCCCCTTGCTCGGAATAAATCAGCAGGGGTTTGCCTTCGCCGTTAATCAGGTTGTTGTCTACCACCACTTTACTGACCCCTTTGAGGGACGGCAGGTCATACATGGTATCAAGCAAAGAATGTTCGATAATTGAGCGCAGACCGCGCGCACCAGTACGCCGTGCCAGTGCACGCTTGGCGATAGCGGCGAGCGCATCTTCCCGAAACTCAAGTTCGACACCTTCCATTTTGAATAGTTTTGCAAACTGTTTGGTTAGCGCGTTTTTCGGCTCGGTCAGTATCTGCAGCAAAGCCGTCTCGTCGAGCTCGTCTAGTGTTGCCACAACCGGCAAACGGCCAACGAATTCCGGAATCAAACCATACTTGATCAAATCCTCAGGTTCAACCTGATGCAGCAGTTCGACATCACGCTTGGTATCGTCGACATTCTTGACCTGCGCACCAAAACCAATGCCGCCTTTTTCGGTACGGCCGCGAATGACTTTTTCCAGACCGCTGAACGCCCCACCACAGATGAACAGGATGTTGCTGGTATCGACCTGGACAAATTCCTGGTTCGGGTGCTTGCGTCCACCTTGCGGCGGCACCGAGGCCGTAGTGCCTTCAATCAGCTTCAACAGGGCCTGCTGCACGCCTTCGCCCGACACATCGCGGGTAATCGAGGGATTATCAGCCTTGCGCGAAATCTTGTCTATTTCGTCAATGTAAACAATACCCTGCTTGGCCTTGTCCACATCGTAATCACATTTTTGCAGCAGTTTCTGGATGATGTTTTCGACGTCTTCACCCACATAACCGGCTTCAGTCAGGGTGGTTGCGTCAGCAATCACAAAAGGTACGTTTAGCAGTCGTGCGAGTGTTTGTGCCAGCAGCGTTTTACCCGAGCCGGTTGGTCCAATCAGCAATATGTTGCTCTTCGCCAACTCGACTTCATTGGCGCCAGCCGTGCCGCTACTCGTGTTATTTCGCAGACGTTTGTAATGGTTGTAAACCGCGACTGCCAACGATTTTTTGGCCTGTGCCTGACCGATCACGTATTGATCAAGCTTGCCACTGATTTCATGGGGCGTCGGCAAATCAGTACTCGAGCCCTTCTGGTTGTCAGCCTGCTGGATTTCCTCGCGGATGATGTCGTTGCACAACTCCACGCATTCATCACAGATAAATACTGATGGCCCAGCAATCAGCTTGCGCACCTCATGCTGGCTTTTGCCGCAAAAGGAACAATAAAGTAGTTTGTCGCTTGAGCCTTTGTCTGCCATGCCGGTTCCTTGCTTAATTGCCAGATGCTTCGATACGGCTGGTCAGCACTTTGTCAACCAAACCATAATTGACCGCATCGTCTGCACTCATAAAGTTATCGCGATCGGTATCGCGATCGATCACTTCCAGGCTTTGGCCAGTGTGCTTGGCCAGCATCTCATTGAGGCGCCCTTTCAGATAAAGGATCTCTTTGGCATGAATGGCTATATCCGATGCCTGTCCCTGAAATCCGCCCAGCGGCTGATGAATCATCACGCGCGAGTTGGGCAGACAATGACGCTTGCCCTTGGCACCCGCCGTCAACAGGAACGCGCCCATGCTGGCCGCTTGACCCATACAGAGCGTAGACACGTCCGGCTTGATGAACTGCATGGTGTCGTAAATCGCCATGCCAGCCGATACCGAACCGCCGGGTGAATTGATATAGAAAAAGATGTCCTTGTCGGGATTTTCGGATTCCAGGAACAACATCTGCGCAACCACCAGATTGGCAGTTGAATCGTTCACCGGACCGACCAGGAAAATAACCCGCTCCTTGAGCAGGCGCGAGTAAATATCGTAAGCACGTTCACCCCGGCCGCTTTGCTCAACGACCATGGGAACCAGCCCCAAGCCTTGGGGTTCAAAATGCTGTGAATTGGTAATTCCACGTTCAAAATCAATGTGCATCAGGCACGTCCCATCAGTTCTTCAAAGGAGGTTGTCACGTCTTCCACTTGGGCCTGACCTGCAACCCATGCTACCACATTCTCTTCCAGCGCCAGGGACTCGATCTCCTGCATCCGCTCGGGACTTTGGTAGTACCACTGCATCACTTGTTCGGGCTCCTCATAGCTTTGTGCCTGTTCCAATATCAAGGCACGAATCTGTTCTGGTTGCGCCACCAGTTTGTTCGTCTGCACAATCTCAGCCAGGATCAAGCCCAACCGCACCCGGCGTTCAGCCTGTCCAGTAAACATATCGGCACTTAACTTCATTGTCTGAACCCCACGCTGCTGCATATCGGCCTCCGTCATGCTGCGCAAACGGTCGGTTTCCATCGCCACCAGGCTTTGCGGCAAGTCCAGCGTGCTCTTTTGCAATAGTAATTCCATGGTTTGCTCTTTCAGCTTCGTCTGAACACGGCGTTTGACTTCACGCTCCAGATTAGATTTCACTTCAGCCTTCAGCGTTTCCACATTACCGTCTTCAACGCCCAGCGCCTTGGCAAATTCCGCATCCACTGGCGGCAGCAACGGAGCCTGCACATCCTTGACCTGCACTTCGAAATGCGCTGTCTTGCCAGCAAGTTCCTTGGCAGCATACTCAGCCGGAAAGGTGAGGTCGAAACCTTTGTTGTCACCCGCCTTGAGGCCGACCAGGCTTTGCTCGAAGTCTTTCAGCAAACGGCCTTCACCGATGACCGCGGCAAAGTCTTCGCCCTTTCCACCTTCAAAAGCCACGCCTTCAACCGTGCCCTGATAATCAAACTTAAGCAGATCGCCTTCAACTGCGGCTTTGTCTACCACTTCAAAGGTACGGCGCTGTTTCTGCAACACTTCCAGTGTCTTCATCACCTCAGCATCACCCAGATCCACGATGGAGCGGCTAATTTTTCCGGCGCCCAAGTCTTCAATCCTGACTTCAGGATAGACTTCAAAACTGGCGCTGAAAGTCATTTCTGCGGTATCTGTTTGCCCCGCTTTGGGCTCGAATCGCGGGTAACCCGCAATCTTGAGCTGATTTTCCTGGACGGCGCTGCCAAAACGCGTCTGTAATGTTTCGCCCAGCACCTCCTGGCGCACGCCAGGACCATGCTGACGCGCGACTGCACCGAGCGGCGCCTTGCCAGGACGGAAGCCATCCATCTTGACGTTACGTGCCAGGCGCTTGAGGCGGCTTTGCACTTCGGTTTCCAGCTGATCCATCGGTACGCTGATATCCAGACGCCGGGCCAGACCTTCGAGAACTTCAAGATTTGCTTGCATGACAATACTTCCTGGCTGAATTTAGTTGATGGGTGAACGACAAAAACCTAATGGTGCGGGAGGGGGGACTCGAACCCCCACGCCTTGCGGCGCTGGAACCTAAATCCATCTACTCGTTGTATAATATTAATTATAAACAGCAAGTTACATAATTAACGCTCGACTTGTCGGGAAAATCCGGGAAAATCACGGCGTTCAAAGAAAGAAAAGGATTCTAACGTGAAAGCCAAAGTCCGGAAACCTCTACCTATCCAGACACGCGACACCGTTAAAGTTGATCGGAATATCTACAAGCGCGGCGAATTCAGCTACCAGGTCAAGATGATGTTCGGCGGCACTACCGTACTGGAAACCTTTATCACTCTGGCCGAAGCCCGCGCCTTCCGTGACGGAAAAAAATCCGCATCGGTTCTTGACCCGGATTTTAAGCGGGTGTTGGAGAGCCGTATCAAAAAAACAGAAGCGGCCAATTCTAGCCTGCGGTGGCTGCTCGACAAGTATGAGATCGAAGTTACGCCTGGGAAGAAAAGCGCGACATCTGAGCTCTACAGGATTGGCAAGGTCAAGCGATACCGAATTGCCGACGTCAGTATCTACACGATCAGCCCTGACGATGTGGACGAGTTCATGAACCAGCTCAAGGCGGAAGGCGTTGGAGACGGTGGGCGGCGAAAATACGGGGCGCTGCTATCTCATGTCTTCAATACAGCGTTCCGGCGCTGGCGTTACAAGGTCAGCAATCCGATAGCCGCCATGGAATTGCCTGCCGCTGGAAAGCCACGTAACCGGCGGCTGGAAAAATGCGAGGGCGAAAAGCTCCTCGAAGCGCTCGACCGGGAAAACAAATACGCAGGCATCTATGCAAGGCTTGCGATTGAAACCGCTATGAGGCGCGGCGAGCTCCTTGGGCTTGCCTGGGTGGACGTTGATCTGAAAACCAGCGTCGCGCAACTTCACGACACGAAAACCGGCGAGCCGCGCGGCGTTCCGTTGACGCCGGCGGCAATAAAGATTTTGCGCGCCCTTCCCCTCCCGCACGAAGGGAAGGTTCTCCCGATTCACGCGTCCGGGCTTCGTGGTGCTTGGGATAGAGCGAGGTCAACGACCGGCATCAAAGGTTTACGTATCCATGACCTTCGGCGCGAAGGAACCTCACGCCTCTTCGAGACGGGCAAGCTCAATGTAATGGAGGTGGCGGCGATCACCGGCCACAAAACCTTGCAGATGCTCGGCGTTTACACGGTGCTGCGTCCGGAGGATCTGGCGAAGAAACTGGGGTAACTCCGCGCCTGTCGGCGCTGTCGCTGGCATAAGCGGTCTACAGGCGACGGCTTCGCCTCGTTCCGGCGACCCCGTGTGCGGAAATAAAAGCGGGCGATCCTACCGGTCGTAATCCGGCGGGTCGTTTTCAGAAAAACCGATTTCAGGATTCATGACATTAAAAAAGAACTCCGGGTCGTCCCTCATCCAGTCAAAGTCCACAGTCGGGCGCGTCATTAAGTGGCGAACAAACATGGCCACGATCGCGGTCAGGGCGAGAACCAGAACGGCGCTGTCACGCCAAACGGCCATCAGCACATCAAGTAATTCGGTCAATTGTCGCCGCCGTACATCATTCCAACTACAAACGCGTCGGATTCGCGAGCGGCGGCGGAACGGTTTTCTCCCGCCTTATGAGCAAGCCCCAAAACAATGAATAGCGCAAATAGCATTGCCCATACACCACCAAGCCAGGCGCCTATCGCAAACATAAAAGACACAGTAAGAAGCATTAGCAACGCCGCGCGCAGCCCGGCACGTACAAGCCAGAAAACCAAAAGAACAATCAGCACAAAAGGCGGGATGAATGGCAGCAATTCATTGATCGCATTTTCCATTTTCAATTCCCCTTATTTGTTTTGCATTATGCGCCAGCTAAATGGTAGCCGGCTGACCAGCCCCATATCCAAAAAAGTGTTTCAGTCACGGCAACCCCCATTTTTCGTAGCTCATCACCCAGACCACCAACTCGCGTAGCTGGTCGCGGTCGCCGCCGTCGAGCGTAGCGATAACGCGGGCGACGGACTGCGGGGTCCCTCCCAAAACGCCTATTGGTCAATCTGACTGATGGGCGTTTTTTCTTTTCTAACGTCACTAACGTTAATAAGGAGCATTTCATGATCTTGATATTTCTGAGTCTCGCCGCTGTTGCCATTGTGTTTATTACGCTGGGTGCGATGTCGGTATAGGTCGCCGTGTTGTCGATGGTGGTACAGGTATTGCTGACCGTGCTCGTTCCCGTTGGGCTGTATCTGCTCTGGAAAAAGTTCTACGGGAGGCAATCATGCTCGTCATTCGTGATGCAGCATCCATGGCAAACATTGCTGATCCATCAGTCAGGCCATTAGTCCTAACTGACGCTGCCGCGACAGTTGCGGGTTTTCCCTGTCGCGGGCTTTCCCTTGACCTTGACCAATCCAGAATAGCTGGTAGATTAGTCCTGTCAGGCACCCCTCCTGATCGGAAAACACTCGATTCATTCAGGCGTGATTTCCTCCTCTTGGATACGTCCGCAACCTGCGGCGTACGGCTTAATTTAGCCATCTAAAGGAGAAAACCATGCGTCAAACCCGCACCAAAACCATCCAGGAAGAAATCGTTGTTTGCGACCGCTGCCATCGCGAGATGGATCCGGGAAACAGAGACTTCGAGTACCAGGAGCGCACCGCGATACGTTTCCGGGGCGGCTACGGCAGCGTCTTCGGCGACGGAAATCTGGTCGAAGCAGACATCTGCCAGAATTGCTTGCAGGAAGTATTCGGGAAATATCTGCGGATCACAGAAGATGACCCGTTCGACCCTAAGCATCAACTTAGCGACGATGCCGACAAGGCTTATCAGGAATATCAGTTGCAACAAATTCTGTCCACCGAGAATTTTCTCAAAAACTTCCGGGAGGCGATCCAGACCAAGCAACAGGAAAATTAAACGGATAGTGCCCCGGCTTAAGCCGGGGCACTTTAATTTGCGTGGCCGGCAATCGCCACGGCGCAAGTTGACTGCAATAAATTCAGCACCACCAATGAACTGCTCGACACCAGAACACGCAAAAAACCCCGTCCAAAAGACGGGGCTGGGGGTTGGTGATGCACCTTGGGTGAACCTTACTCAAGTTTGCATCTTCTCGGAGTATTTGAACCAGGCATAAAACGCCCAGACGCCAACGAAGCTCATCGGAAAAACCACAATTAACGATTTAAGCAACAGGATCACACCGTGTTCCATCGCTATTTCCTTTCCTGCACGGCCTTGATCTGGCAGAACATTTGTGAGACCGAAGCGGCATCATTCATCGTCGCACTCCATTTCTATCGATACGTACGAGACGACAAGCCACAGCGCCACAATGGCAATCAGGATGCCGGCCACATAAGGCAGGATCTCGGCCAAGGCCGGGCCCTCGGCATAGCCCGTGGCCACAACCGTCACCGCTGCCGCAGTTCCGGCAATGACATCCCCAAGCCCGCGCAGTCGCCCGCCCCAATACTTCTTGTGTTTCATAAGTTTCTCCTTTTAACGATATCGACGGCTTCAGGATTGATGCCGTCGTACAGCGAAATGTATTGCACGCGGATATATTTTCCGACGCGGCATTGGATTCCCTGGCACCCGGCTCGGCATGACGGGAAACGAAAAATCCCCGCAACCGTGAAAGGATGCGGGGATTTATTTACAACACGATCAATACGGACAATCGAACGATTCTCCATACGTGCGACTGAAATACTGCTCGGCCATCATTCTCTCGTCCGATCCGTTGGTGACGAACGGGCTTGCGCGCAGATGGCACAAGTCGGCAATGAATCCGTGCAACACGTGCATGGGTTCAAGTCCGATTTCGGCACACATGTCGGCAAATTCGGTGGGTATTTCAAGCTCGATCTTTTCGGGTTGAAGCTGTTCCATAGGTGTTCCCCTGGTTGATGTAGATAGAAGGTTGTTAATCAGGTTTCCCGTGCTCACAACCCAGTTCACGGGGCTGTCATCGCCATGTCGGCGTTCACGCCCTCGTGCCTGATATGCATTGCATCCGGCTGTAAAAGTGGGAGCCCACGCTCCCAATGGAGCGTGGGCTGATTGATGGCTAACCGTGGCAGCAGTCAGCCGTTTTCCCCTACCGCTCGGGGCAGGAAGGAGATTGCAAGGCCTGATGGCATTGCAATCGATATGCGTTACATCCGTCTGTAAGAAACACCGTTCGGCGGCTGATCAGAATCGCCCCGGTTTCGCCACGTTATCGCTCGCGCGCCGAACGTCACGGCTATGCCGTCACGCCCGTTGTCAGGCGATGTCGCGGATTCATGCGCTGTAGTCTTGTCCCCGCACCGGCTTCGCCGTTGCTGCGGCCTCAACTCCATTTCAAACTGACAGCGCCCGAGGCGCTGGCCTAAAAGCAAAAGCCTTATGCCGTCACCGTCGAAGCCGGTGGCACTGCGCAACCCTCCGTCTTTCCCTGAGTTCGTCCGCCCTTTTTAGCGACCATAGCCAAATCATCGAGGGAGCGGCGCAAGCGCCTTGCAAGGGGCTTTCGCGGCATAAAACGTCAATCCCCCGCAAGGCGCGCTGTGCGCGCGGGACATTGACATTTATTCCACGTCCTCTTGCATCCCTCGCCGATTCAGCCAAACCCGTCGCAAGGGCGAACGAACTCAGGGAAAGACGGCAGCGCAGGCAAGCAAGCAACCCCGCCTACGCCGAAGCCGGGAAGCGGGGCTCCAGAATCTAGGGAATCCGGCTGCCTGAACATCAAACCTCAAACCGAAGTAAAGGAGAAACACCATGCCGTATCAGCTTTCACCTGCCACACCCCCGGAACACACCGCCCCCCTCCCTCACTGGCCTGACCAGCGTCCGGCATACCACATGCCAAGAGGTCAGCGCATGGAGCCCGGCATCCTGCACGACCTGGTGCCGGTAGCTATCGCGTTGGCCTTATTCGTTGGCTTCATCTGGCTGATTGCCTGAAAAAATGGCGGGTATTTGTTCAAGAGAGCGACTCGCTGTCCCCGAGCGCCCGCCCTGAATAATCTGGCGGTCTACCCCTGCGCAGATCCTCGCAGCGGGCATTGACCAGGCGACGTTGCCCCCGTTTCGCCAATCTTGATTTATGTTACATTTATCAGGATGAAGCCATCAATCAAACCAACCCACGGGGGCCATCGGCCCGGTGCCGGTCGTCCGAAGGGCGAATCGACCAAGGTGATTCGCCTGCCTGTCAGTCTGGTGTCGGCGGTGCAGTCGCTGCGCGCGGCGCCGACCGGAGCCCAGGTTCCAAGCCCCCATGCCACGTCGCTGAAGCGGCCGCTGTTCGGCCACAAGGTGCGGGCGGGGTTTCCCTCACCGGCTGATGATTACGTCGAAGCCTGGCTCGATCTCAACGAGCTCCTGATCGAGCACAAGGACGCCACCTTCTTTCTCCGGGCCAGCGGCGACTCGATGACCGGTGCCGGCATCCAGGAAGGCAGCCTGCTGGTGGTGGATCGTGCACTCGAAGCCCGGCATGGCGACATCGTCATTGCCGTGATCGACGGCGAACTGACGGTGAAACGCCTGGAGAAGCGCCGGGGCAAGATACGGCTGGTGGCCGAGAACCGGCCTATGCACCGATCGAGCTAAAGGACGGGCAGGAACTGAGCATCTGGGGGGTCGTCACCAGCATCATCCAGCGGATCAAGCGATGAGCTTCGCTCTGGTCGATGGCAACAACTTCTACGTTTCCTGTGAGCGGATGTTCAACCCGATGCTGGAGGGCAAGCCCATAGTGGTGCTGTCCAACAACGATGGCTGCGTGGTGGCCAGAAGTGCCGAGGTGAAAGCGCTGGGTGTGAAGATGGGCGAACCCTGGTTCAAGCTCAAGGCTCTGGCCAAAAGGCACGGCATCCTCGCCTATTCCAGCAACTACACCCTGTATGCCGACATGAGTAACCGCATGATGCGGGTGCTGAGTACCTATTCTCCGCAGCAGGAAATCTACAGCATCGACGAATGCTTCCTGGGTCTGGATGGCTTCTCCCCAGCCGAGTTTCCTGTCATGGGCCAGCGCATGCGCCAACATGTGAAGCAGTGGGTGGGTCTCCCGGTCTGCGTCGGCATCGCCCCCACCAAGACGCTGGCCAAGCTTGCCAACCATTGCGCCAAGAAAGACCTGGCCGGAGCCGAGGGGGTGTGCGACTTCGGGCAGATGAGTGCGGCGGAACTGGATAGTCTGTTCGGGCGCATCAAGGTGGGGGAAGTCTGGGGCGTAGGTCGGCGTCTTACGGAACGGCTGGCCGGACTCGGCATCGTCACCGTCCGCGACCTGCGCGATGCGGATGCCGGGATGCTGCGCCGCGAGTTCTCGGTAGTGCTCGAACGCACAGTGCTGGAACTGCGCGGGTTCTCCTGCCTTGAGCTGGAAGAGCTGGCGCCTGCTAAAAAGCAGATCATGTCCTCGCGTTCCTTTAGCGCCTGCATCCACACCCTGCCCGAACTGGAAGAGGCAGTTTCCACCTACCTGGCCCGCGCCGCCGAAAAACTGCGTCGCCAGGGATCGGTGGCCGAAGCTGTCCAGGTGTTCATCCGCACCAATCCCTTCAACCAAAACCACCCTCAGTATCAGCAGGCGATTACCGTGCCGCTCACCCAGGCCACCAGCGATACGGTGAGGCTGACTCGTGCAGCACTATGGGGACTGAAGCGCATCTACCGGCCAGGCTTTGCCTACCAGAAGGCCGGGGTGATGCTAATGGACTTGCACCCCGACGGCCAAACTCAGGGCGTGCTGTTTGGCACAACCAGCCCGGGCCGGCCTGCGCTCATGCAGGTAATGGACCGGGCCAATGCCAGATGGGGTCGCGGCACGCTCAGGCTGGCCGTCGAGGGGGCGAAGAAGCCGTGGCAGATGAAGCGCGATCACATGTCCCCGGCATACACGACCCGCTGGGAAGACCTGCCAAGGGTGAACTGAGATGTGCGGCCGCTTTGCCCTGAAGAACCCCAAGGCACTCAAGGCGGCGTTCGACCTGAAGAAAATACGCTGACAATACGGTGACTACAGGGAACGCTGCGGCGGACGCGTCATTAAGTGGCGAACAAGCATGGCAACGATCGCGGTCAGGGCGAGAACCAGAATGGCGCTGTCACGCCAACCAACCGCCAGCACATCAAGTAATTCGGTCAATTGTCGTCGCCGTACATCGTGCCCATTAAGAATGCATCGGTTTCGCGCCCGGCGGCGGTGCGTTTTTCTGCCGCCCTATGAACAAGCCCCAAAACAATGAATAGCGCAAATATCACTGCCCATACACCACCAAGCCAAGCGCCTAGCGCAAACATAAATGACACACCAAGGATCGTGGGCAGCGCAGCTCGCAGCCCCGCATGCCCAAGCCAGAAAACCAAAAGAGCAATCATCACAAGAACAGGGATGAAGGGCAGTAATTCATTGAGCGTATTTTCCATTTTCAATGCCTCTTATTTGTTTTGCATTATGCGCCAGCTCAATCAGCGCAGGACGGCAAGCGCCTGCCGGGCGGCCTCGATGCCCGCCTGGTAGTCCGCTAAGCAGTCGTGGTGGTCCTGGCCAGCGTCGGGCCTGAGACGCGCAAGGTCATCAATCAGATCGCTGATCTCCACCAGCCTCCTGCTCGCCTCATGCGCGCGGATCCCATTGGGGCCGGCATCTGCCATGGCGACAAGGTTTTTGATGGCTTCCTCGCGCGTCTCGACGACGCCGCTGGCGCGCGCAAAAGACTTAAGCTCAAGCGCAGCCCAGTGCCATTTCCCCCCGTAAACTCCGCCGATCGGGGCATATCTGGAAAAGTTGAGCTCGACGCCATTTTTAGCTATCGATTTTGCGCCGCTGGCGCCGCGCCCCCTCTCCCTCCAGTCGAGTTCAGGCGCCAGCGCTTGCGCGGCCCGGACGGAGTCCGATTCGCGCACTTCGTTTTCATCGCCGGGCGTGGATTCCTGGGCTGGTATTTGGTGACTATTCATTTTGCTGCGCCTTTAATGGGCCCGGCCTGCGGCCTGGACAATTACTGCTCGGGGTTGCGTCCCGGCCATAGGCCGGGTGGCTTTGTTTGGAACGCCCGGCTCGTGGGCCGGTCCGGTTTATGCGCTTGCCTCATCCCCCAACTGCCGATCAATAAGACTGCGCATCGCCTCTATCGTGTCGTGATGTGTCGCCGTCCGCGCCTCCGCCGAAAACTCAAGAAGCACCGCCATCGCCTCCCTGTGCGCATTTTTGCGCAACAGCTCCACACCCACGCGGCCCGCGTATAACTGCGCTATCACCTCGGCGGTCGCGGATTTCGGCCTAACCCAATCTGTCAGGCTCGCGTCACCTCGGAAGCCTGCCACAAAAGCCTCAGCGAGCTCGTGCCTGCTCACTTCAACGCCCGCGCCCACACGCTCGTGGCTTACCGCAATCGCGTATGTCTCAGCCCCCTCGCTCCCAAGTTGCGGCCGGGTCCGGTCCCTGGTGGCGGCCTCACGGTAGCCGGCCAGGAACGCTTCTGCAATATCAACAATAATGTGCGCGTGCTCGTTGTTTATTTTGGTCATGTCGCTTCCTTTTCAAAGTGTTGGTTTCCGGGTTCCCCCGGCGGATTAATGGCTTGGTTTTAGTCGTCGGTTTCGGCTTCCTCGATTTTCTGTTTCAGAGCATCGAGAATTGCTTTTTCCCACTTGTCCTTCCACTCAAACTGCTCACCGCCTGCAACAGTCAAGCCCACCGCTTTCTCCGCACATTTTTTAGAGAAGAGTCGATCGATGATTTCCTGATTGTCGAAATCGTCCGCTCTCTGGTCGATGCCTTGCTTCTCACACTCGGCGCGGATGTCCTCGCCGCCGATTCCAGCGTCGATCGCCAGCAGGAACACCAGGCCGCGGATGTTTCTCTCGGACGTGCCGGCCATGACAAAGCAGCGGTCCGGCAGGAAAAAACAAAGGTGGCTGGCGCCATCAACCTGCGCAGGCTCAACTTCGCCGCATTCGTTTGCAAGCGCGTCGAAATTTTCTTCCACAATATCGCGGATTTTTTCCTTGGTGATCGAGTTGATGTCAGTGATGGATTCGGTGATGAAGTGCATGGTGTTTCTCCTTTGATAATTGATGAGGCTGGTTTATAAAATTATTTTGCAAGCTAACTAACAGTCCTGATATTTGGCCGGGCTTAAAAGTACCAACCCCCCACCCGGAATCCCTCGCTCAGCAAGGGGCGGTGGGTTTCCTTCGGTTTCAATTCTCGCCCGGCAGCATGATCGTGATGACAGGCTCGCCGCTGTCGCCTGGGCCGATGGCGCAAACCAGGTCAACCAGTCTCGGGCGCCACGCCTTACCACCGCGCGGGATCCGGGAAACCAGAAACTTCAACGTCCAGCCAAGCCCAAGCCTGTTGCGCGCGACTGCCAGGTTCGCCATAAACAACACGTCCCACAAACGCCAATCCTCGTCTTGATGGGGCTGTCGCTGGCCGTCCTTGTCTGTCCATTTCACACAGTCCGTCCAGGCCGCGAGACTCAGTGCGACCGGCACGACGAAGAGTGCTTCCTTCGCGGCTTCTGTCACGTCGATCAGAATGCCGTCCTCGATCGCTTGCGCGCGGCTGTAGGCGTGAACCACCTCTCCGAAAACTTCATTCATGGTGTTCATGTGTGTCCCCTTGTGGTCGTGAGCTAGTTAGGAAATCAGGTAGATAAGGGCGACGATGACGGGCAGCAGGCTAGGTTCGGCCCGGTTGGTGCGGTTGCTGGTGATTCTGGCTTGCTGGTTCATTTTGCTTTCTTTTTTAAGCTCGCTTGTAATACCGGGAGCCCCCGGCGGGTTGATGACAATTTGTGTGCTGAAAACGTAAGTTACGTTAACGGCAAGCCCCCCAAAAGTCAAGGCGAAATTGTTAAAATATTCAACGATATCATATAGATATCGATTAACAATCAATCCGATATTGCTTTACTAGCGGGTGTGGGTGTGGATCACTTCGCCATAAATTTTGTTTTATGGTCATGGTGTTCATGTCTGGCTCCTTGGGATGGTTGGCGATCAGGGAATCAGGCATGGGTGGGCTTTGTTTTACGCCTTGAATGTCAGGTGTCAGGCGGGTGGTTGTCATCCTTTCGGGTTTGTTTTTCACGTTTGAGTAGGTAAATTGCGAACACGGCCAGCCCAATGACAGTGATGCCTATCAGCGATAGCCCTATGGCCAAACCAGTAACCAGACTCATTTGACCTCCCCCTTTCCGTCATCGATTGACTCAAGGACAAAGGCAAGTATCTGCAAAAGGCACCATAGTCCAGACCCAAGCACCAAAACCTCGCCTTTGTTCACTTGGTGGCCAACCGCAACCGCCAGCAGTATCAAACCCCACGAGGCTCGCCTTAATTCCTTGGCAATCGATGCCAAGACATTTTTGTTGAAATAGAACATTTTCAAAACATCCTCCATATGAATGAGGTAGCCGGCGATCCGGCACTTTGACAAACCTCATGATGGATATGCGAAACAGGCAGGTATAAAAAAACCCACCTCAATGGTGGGTGGGTTGTGAGATGGATGCGACCGGATGTCGTGCCCCTGCGGCACGGGAACATTCCCCTACCAAGCCAATGCCAACGCTTCATCACCGCTCACGCAGCCCGTGCCGCGCGGCCTGGCGCGGGGTTTCGCGGGCGGCTATGGACGCCATGCTGTCCGATCCCGAAGGGGACGCGCCGCCGCCCGGCGCGGAAGGACATGGCGGCCAGCTGGCGTCTCCGGATTGCTCCCTGATTCTTGACGCCGGAGGGGAATGAGGAATAATTCCGCAGACACAAAATGTTAAACTTGGCGAACAATGAAGGCGCTGTGCAGACACAGCGCCACCAACCGAGAAGCAGTCCAGTCCATGACGAAATCCGTCGCCGCCCCCGAAATCTTCCAGATCCCGCTTGACCAGCTCGACCCCGCCATCGTGCCACCCGGTGCAAAACCCGGCTCGTCCGAGTTCGATCAGGCGGTGATCATGCACTACGCCCTGCGCTACGCTGAAAAGGGCTGGCAGGCGATGGTCACGGTGAATGACGGGTTCGTGCGCGTGCTCGCCATCCCGCAGCAGGGCATGGATCCCAAGGACTATGTGCAGGGGCTGCTGCGGAACGGCTTTCTGGAGGACGCCCTGCCCATCCTGCAGGCGCTGGACGGCATGATCGAGGACGCGGAAATCGCCTACAACCTCGGCATATGCTTCTCCGAACTTGGGCAGACGGCCGA
>JAAFGW010000017.1 GCA_010365175.1 Sulfuriferula multivorans
CATCACGTTGAATTGTCGCGATGAGTCAGCAACTTTCAGTCACGTCATTCTGGCTACCGCGCCGCAACATTTGCCAGGATTGGCAGCCGCAATTCCAGCACTCGAACCCGTGGTTCGTGACGTCAACACCTATCATTACCAACCCATCGCTACAGGCTATGTACAGTACGATCCAGCGTTTCAACTCACGGAGCCCCTGTTCGCTATGGCTGACGGCCCCGCTCAGTTTGTATTCGATCGCGGCCAAAGCCATGGTCAGACCGGTTTGCTGGCGTTTGTAGCCAGTGCTGCAGAGAGCCTGTCACCGGACTGGCTGGATCAGGCAGAAGCCCAGCTGCAACGCATAGCGCGACCGGGTTCGCCGCGTTGGCGCAAAAGCATCGTCGAGAAACAAGCCACGTATAGCTGTGTACCCGACATGGCACGCCCCGACGTTTGCACCGCGCATCCGCGCATATATCTGGCAGGGGATTACACCGCTGGCCCCTTCCCCGCCACGCTCGAAAGTGCAACACAGAGCGGAGTACAATCGGCCGGCGCATTACTTAGACAGCTATGAAAGATTACCTCCCCCGTTCTGACCTGCTTGCAGGTCGTGTCATTCTCGTTACCGGTGCCAGCTCGGGCCTGGGGCGTGCCGCCAGTCTGGCATACGCGCGTCACGGTGCCACAATCGCTTTGCTCGCACGCGATGCAGACAGGCTGGAAATGGTTTACGACGAAATCATCGACTCAGGCGGCGCCGAACCTGCCATGTTTCCATACGATCTGGCGGCGGCTGACGACCGCAGCCTGGAAACCCTGGCGGGGACGATTTCCCATCATCTGAAGCGGCTCGATGGCGTGCTGCACAGCGCGCATCAGTTTTACAATCTGACCCCGCTGGAACTGCAAACGCTGGAACAATGGCAAACCCTGATGCGGGTCAATCTGATTGCACCATTTGCGCTGACTCGAGCCTGCCTGCCGCTCCTGAAACAGGCGCCTGATGCCTCTATCGTATTTACAGGCGAAACCCATGGCCATCATCCCAGTGCTTACTGGGGCGGCTATGCGGTGGCCAAGTCCGGTCTCGAAACCCTCACTCGCGTCTGGGCAGACGAGCTCACTTCCAACGAAACGTTACGCGTAAACACCTTGATTCCCGGTCAGGTTGCTACCACCCTTCGCACGCGCACTCACCCAGGGCTTTCACCCGAAACGCTGACCAGCATCGACGCATTGATGCCCTGGTATCTCTATTTGATGGGGGAGGACAGTCGTTCCGTTCGCGGCCAAATTATCGAATGTCAGCCCTGATCCTGTTACATCCATGAAAATAGGTCGCTACGAGGTCCTAGACGAAATCGGCCATGGTGCAATGGGCACAGTCTGGCGTGCGCGCGACCCGCTGATCGAACGTACGGTTGCGATCAAAACCGTGGCAATCGCAAAATTACGCCAGGATGATGCCGACGCTGAAACACGCTTTTTACGCGAGGCGCAAAGTGCCGGCCGATTGTCTCATCCGAATATAGTGACCATTTTCGATGTGGGCGAAACCGAAGAACTCGCTTACATCGCCATGGAATATCTCCCCGGTCTAACCTTGCGCGACGTCATGAACAACGGTCCGATGCCACTCGACCTGGCGCTCGATACCACACTGCAAATGGCCGAGGCGTTGGCGTTTGCCCACGAGCATGGTGTTATCCATCGCGATGTCAAACCCGCCAATGTAGTTGTCACTGGGCGCAACGGGCGCATCAAACTGACTGACTTCGGAATTGCACACCTAACCAACAGCGGCCATACCCTGGCGGGACAAATGCTCGGGTCGCCCCGCTACATGTCGCCTGAACAAGCGATGGGCCGTGAAGTGGATGGTCGCTCGGATATCTTCTCGTTGGGCGCAGTGCTTTACGAAATGCTGACCGGCCAATATTCATTCGACGGCGATAGCCTGCCGTCAATTGTTTATCGGGTGATACATGAATCTCCCGCCCCTGCATCCACTCTTCGCGCCAATTTACGCACCGAGTTGGTTGATCTGCTCACACGCATGCTTCACAAGGACCCCCACGCCCGGCCGGATGCACGCACGCTGGTCAATGATCTTCACACGCTTGCTGCGAACATGGCACGCAAACCAGAAATATTACCCAGCAACAAGGTGTCCCGATTGTTGCCTGTGTTGGCATTTGGAACGCCCTTTGGCGTATTTGTATTGATCGGACTGGGGATCATTGTGATAGAGCATTTTATCGAGAAGCCTCCGCAGGCGATCCAAACCACGCAAAAAACGCGCACATCGAATGTCAGTGCGACTGCAGTTTCAACACCGCCAATTGAAGCCACCTTGCCTGACACCACCACTGGCCTCAAGCAATCAAACACGATCAAAGCGGATGCCTACTTGATTGGCCTCGACAAGAAACTGGTTGAACTGCGTATCAAACGTACAGAACTGCTGCTGGAATACACCGAACAGTATCCCGATGTCGTGCAAGTTGATCGCCAGCTAGAACAACTGCAGGAAGAACGTCAAAAACACGTGCGGAAATTGCAGAAAAACCAGAAAAACTGAATTGATAGGAAAGCTCCATGAACAGCTGTGGCTTCCAGTCAACGGGGTGATGCAACCAGCAAATCCAGGATTATTACCAGTTGGTTTCGCGTTCAGCTGTAGCGGAAACCTTGTGAATACTGAGGTCTGCGCCATTAAATTCCGCCTCGGCATCCAGGCGCAACCCCATCAGCTGTTTGAGTACGCCATACACCACCAGGCTACCGACCAGCGCCACCACCACGCCGCCCAAGGTCCCGATCACTTGCGACGCCAAGCTGACGCCGCCCATCCCGCCGAGCGCCTTGGTCCCAAAAATCCCTGCGGCGATACCGCCCCACGCGCCGCATAAACCGTGTAATGGCCAGACCCCAAGTACATCGTCTATTTTCCAGCGATTCTGCGTCACCATAAACATCCAGACAAACAGCCCACCGGCAATCACGCCGGTAGCCAGCGCACCCAGAGGATGCATCAGGTCAGACCCGGCACACACTGCCACCAGACCCGCTAGCGGACCGTTATGGATAAAGCCCGGATCATTACGGCCAATCACCAGTGCCGCCAGGGTGCCGCCTACCATCGCCATCAGTGAATTCACTGCAACCAAACCTGATACCGCCTCAATCAGTTGAGCCGACATCACATTGAAGCCGAACCAGCCTACCGTCAGGATCCACGCACCCAATGCCAAAAATGGGATGTTGGACGGCGGGTGAGCCGAAACCATGCCGTCCTTGGTGTAGCGACCACGGCGCGCACCCAGCAGCAGCACTGCGGGTAGGGCAATCCACCCCCCCATTGCATGTACAACAACCGACCCGGCAAAGTCGTGGAAGCTTGCACCAAAAGTCAAAGCCAACCAGTCCTGAATACCGTAATTACCGTTCCAGACTATGCCTTCAAAGAAAGGGTAAACCAATCCAACCAGCGCAAAGGTGGCAGCCAGCTGAGGATTGAAACGCGCACGTTCGGCAATGCCGCCCGACACAATCGCCGGAATGGCTGCCGCAAAGGTCAGCAGGAAAAAGAATTTGACCAGTTCGTAGCCATTTTTTGCTGCCAGGACTTCAGCACTGGAAAAGAAGTTGACGCCATAGGCCACGCTGTAGCCAATGAAAAAGTAGGCAATCGTTGAAACCGAAAAGTCGGTGATGATTTTGACCAGGGCATTGACCTGGTTTTTCTTACGGACCGTACCCAATTCCAAAAAGGCAAATCCGGCATGCATGGCCAGCACCATGATGCCTCCCAACAACACAAACAATACATCACTGCCCGTTTTCAACGCTTCCATGCAACACTCCCAATTCAATTGCGGTGCTTATTAGCAATAAATGTACCAAACACCCATGTGTTTGATATGAATGGCTAGTGTGTATTATCAATTGCTGACAACGCCCCATATCAGGGCATTACATGAATTTGCGCCCCAATTTGGTACGCTACTTGGTGTGATTGGGATCGGGCTCTTCCTGGTCCGCTTCGTTGGCATCTGCCTCGCTGGATTCAGTCTCGCCCGCTTCGATGCGATCAAATTCCTTATCCATCTCGGATTCACTCATTGGAGTGTAATCCGCCTCATCTTTTGGCTTAGGCTTGGTAATCATCGATGCGACGATGATGCCCAATTCATACAGAATCCACAGGGGGACGGCGAGCATGAACTGGGAGATGACGTCGGGCGGGGTAAATATCGCGCCCACGACAAATGCACCCACAATGACATAGGGCCGGATCTCGCGCAGTTTGGCTATCGAAACCATACCCATTTTGACCAGTAGCACCACCGCAACCGGCACCTCAAACGTGATCCCAAACGCCATGAACAGGGTCATCACAAAATCAAGGTATTTGCCGATGTCTGTCATCACTGCCACCCCTGCAGGGGCGACACCGACGATAAATCCGAACACGATAGGAAATACCAGGAAGTAAGCGAACGACATCCCCAACAAAAAGAGAATCACACTGGCGATGACCAGCGGCACGCCAATACGTCGTTCATGCTGATATAAACCAGGCGCTACAAATGCCCACGCCTGATAAAACACCCACGGCATCGCCAGTAAAAACGCGGCCATCATGGTGACCTTGATCGGCACAAAAAAAGGCGTGGTCACTTCAGTAGCAATCATCTGCCCACCCTTGGGCAGCGCTGCCAACATAGGCTGGGCTAAAAGCGCATAAATATCCTGCGCCCAGGGAAACAGCGCGATAAAAATGATGACCACCGCCAGAACTGCACGCAGCAGGCGATTCCGCATTTCAATGAGATGCGAGACAAAGGAGTTTTCGGATTCGCTCATGCAGTCTTTCCGGCGCTATCGCTGCGTGCTGTTTCCACTACGGCAGAGAACGCTGAGGAATTATTTTGATCAGGTTCGTCAAGCGGCAGGCTTTGTTGTGGTTTTGTATGATCCTGAGCCTGTTTCACAGGCGGCTCACTCAGCGGAGGGCGCGTTTCCGATTCACCAACTGAAGTCACAGCATTGCTGATGTTATCCGTTTCATCGCGCAGAAAATCATCAACCACGGTGGTCTGCTGTTTCAAATCGGTCACGGATGACTCTACCGACTGCTTGAATTCTTGGCCGGCACGCTTTAATTCGTCAAAATCGATTTCGCGACTGATATCGGATTTCACATCCGAGACATAGCGCTGCATACGGCCATATAAATGACCCACCGTGCGCGCTACTTTGGGCAGACGTTCCGGGCCAATGACGATCAGCGCAACTACGCCGATCATAAGGAGTTCTGTAAAACCGATATCAAACATGTCAGGTCAGGGCGCGGAAGACAGGGTTATCACTATTGCATCCCTATCCTGCCGCCCCTATTCTCAGGAGTGGTGTTTGTCCTTGACCTCAACGTCGATGGTATGTCCATCTTCTTCGGTTTTATCGCCGAGTTTGGTCGTGTTTTCTTTCATGCCCTCTTTAAACCCTTTAACGGCGCCACCCAGATCGCTACCGATGTTACGCAGTTTCTTAGTGCCAAAAATCAGCAGCACAACAACCAGCACAATCAGCCAATGCCAAATGCTAAAGCTACCCATGGTAAGTCTCCTTATGAATTGATTTTATGCGGTAGGAGCGGGCTCGCCCCCACCAAATACATGAACGTGGATATGAAAGACTTCCTGCCCGCCGCCACGGCCGGTGTTGATCAAGGTCTTGAAGCCGGTATCGAGCCCCAGTTCCTTGGCCAGCTTCGGTGCCAATAGCAGCATCTTGCCGAGCAGGCCTTCATGCTCGGGAGCGCAATCTTCCAGTGACGCGATATGCAGTTTCGGAATGATCAGGACATGCACCCGCGCAAACGGATGAATATCGTGGAACGCCAGCAACTCATCGTCTTCGTAAATCGTGTTGCTTGGCAACTGCCCTGCCGCAATTTTGCAAAAAATACAGTCACTCATGTCGATTCGCCTTGCCTATTCGCTTTTTCAGCCAAACCCGACAAGCCCTCGCGGCGCGCCAGTTCGTTCAATACATCTGCCGGCTTCAACCCCTTGTGGGCCAACAGCACCAGGGTATGGAACCACAAATCAGCGACTTCGTAGATGATCTTTTCGTTCTGGTCGTCCTTGGCCGCCATCACAGTTTCGGTCGCCTCTTCACCTATCTTTTTCAGAATGGCATCAGTGCCCTTGGCATAGAGTTTGGCCACATAGGAACTGTCAGGAGATGCGGATTTGCGTGCTTCCAGGGTTTCGGCGAGGCGGTCGAGAATATCGCTCATTGACTATAGATCTCCGCGGGATCCTTCAGCACTGGGGCTGTTGCCACCCAGTGGCCGTCTTCCAGCTTCCGAAAAAAGCAGGAGCGTCGCCCGGTATGACAGGCAATCCCACCCATTTGTTCAATTTTCAGCAGCACAACATCATTATCACAATCCAGTCGGATTTCGCTGATGTTCTGCACGTGACCGGATTCTTCACCCTTGCGCCACAGCTTATTGCGCGAGCGCGACCAGTACACGCCCCGCAGGGTGCGCGCAGATTCCTCAAGCGCTTCGCGGTTCATCCACGCCACCATCAGAATTTCACCGCTGACAGCGTCCTGCGCAATCGCCGGCACCAAACCTTGCGCGTCCCACTTGATCGCGTCCAGCCAGTCGCTCACAAACGTACCTCAATGCCCTGTTGCTTCATGAAGCGCTTGGCCTCTTCAATGCCATGCTCACCAAAGTGGAAAATACTTGCTGCGAGCACCGCATCAGCACGACCTTCCTTTACTCCATCGACAAGATGCTGCAAATTGCCCACGCCACCACTGGCAATAATGGGAATGTCAACCGCATCGGAAATGGCACGGGTCAGTTCCAGGTCGAACCCACTTTTGGTGCCATCCCGATCCATCGAGGTGAGTAACAATTCACCTGCGCCGAATTTTTCCATTTTCCTCGCCCACTCGATTGCATCGAGTCCGGTGGCGGTGCGGCCACCGTGAGTGAAGACTTCCCAATGGTCGCCAACACGTTTGGAATCAATCGCAACCACGATGCACTGGTTGCCATAACGGTCTGCTGCGTCTTTCACCAGTTGTGGATTATTGACCGCAGACGTGTTGATACTCACCTTGTCCGCACCAGCATTCAGCAAACGCTGGATATCGGCCACAACACGCACACCGCCGCCAACGGTCAGCGGAATAAACACTTCGGACGCCACGGCTTCGATGATGTGCAAAATCAGGTCGCGGTTATCCGATGAGGCGGTGATATCGAGAAACGTCAGTTCATCCGCCCCCTCTTCGTTGTAGCGGCGCGCGATTTCCACCGGGTCGCCGGCGTCTTTCAACTCAACAAAATTAGTGCCCTTGACCACACGGCCATTAGTGACGTCAAGACAGGGAATGATGCGTTTGGCTAGCATGGTGGTGACTCTGGTTCAGACCCCGAACACGCCGCCTGCCAATTCGTCGGCCAGCTTTTGCGCTTGCGGGAAATCGAGTGTGCCTTGGTAAATAGCCCGACCGGTAATCGCGCCGATAATGCCGTCTTTGGCAACCACGGACAGCGCTTTGACATCATCAAGATTAGTCACGCCGCCACTGGCAATCACGGGGATCGACAGCGCTTGCGCCAACCGCTGGGTGGCTTCGATGTTGACGCCGGTCAGCATGCCATCGCGGCCAATATCTGTGTAGATGATTGCTTCCACACCGTAGCCTTCGAAACGCTTGGCCAGATCGATCACGTCATGTCCGGTAATCTTGGACCAACCCTCAACCGCGATTTTGCCCTCCTTGGCGTCCAGCCCGACCATCACATGACCGGGGAAAGCATCGCAGGCTTCGTGCAGGAATCCGGGGTTTTTCACTGCGGCTGTACCAATGATGACGTAACGCACGCCGTCGTCAAGATAGCGCTCGATGGTGGCGAGGTCGCGAATGCCGCCGCCAAGCTGCACCGGCATGTCGTCGCCCACGGCCGCCACGATCGAACGGATTGCCTTATCGTTGATGGGTTTGCCCGCAAACGCACCATTAAGGTCGACTAGATGCAAGCGTCGCGCGCCCAGGTTTTTCCAGTGCAGCGCCATCGCCGCAGGATCTTCTGAAAATACAGTGGCCGTCTCCATTTCACCTTGTTCCAAGCGCACGCAGTGGCCGTCTTTAAGGTCGATCGCAGGAATGATTAGCATGGCAATACAGTAAAAAAAGTTAAGCGCAGGCAGCGCCGGTCATATCACAAGCGGATTCGGTTTCGCCTGGATTCCAGGTTACAAAATTGCCCAGCAACGTCAATCCATCGTTCCCACTTTTTTCCGGATGAAACTGGACAGCAAAAATATTTTCGGTGGCTACCGCGCAGGTGAACGGAAACGGGTAATGCGAAAATCCAGCAATCACATCCGGCGATGTCGGCTGCACGAAATAACTGTGGACGAAATAAAAGCGTGCGCCTTCTTCAATACCCACCCACATTGGATGTGGGGCTGCCTGATGAACGTTGTTCCAGCCCATGTGAGGCACTTTCAACTTATCCCCGGCCGAGTCAACCATCGCTTCATGCGGAAACCGCTGCACGGTGCCGGGCAAAATCCCCAGACAGTCGACATCACCTTCTTCACTGTGCTCGAACAACACCTGCAAACCCATGCAAATGCCCAAAAACGGCTTGCTGTGGGCCGCATCGATGATCACCTGGCGTAACCCGCGCGCATCGATCTCACGCATGCAGTCAGGCGCCGCTCCCTGCCCCGGAAAAACGACACGACTGGCCTCGGCGATTACCACGGGGTCGGACGTCACCACTACACTGAGTGCGGGTGCAACATGCTCGATTGCTTTAACGACTGAACGCAAGTTGGCCATGCCGTAATCGATGACGGCAATATCAACACTCACAGGGAGCCCTTCGTCGAAGGTAAAACATCTCCCATGCGCAAATCGGCTTCAACAGCCATGCGCAGCGCCCGACCAAACGCCTTGAAAATGGTTTCGGCCTGATGATGCGCATTAATTCCGCGCAGGTTGTCGATGTGCAACGTGACCCCCGCGTGATTAATGAAGCCGCGGAAAAACTCGAGAAACAGGTCAACGTCGAAGTCACCGATGCGCGCACGCGTGTAATCGACGTGATACTCCAACCCTGGCCGGCCCGACAAATCTATCACCACGCGGGACAGTGCTTCGTCGAGTGGCACATAGGCATGGCCGTAGCGACGGATGCCCCGTTTGTCGCCCAGCGCCTGCGCAAAGGCCTGTCCCAGCGTAATTCCGGTGTCCTCCACCGTGTGGTGGGCATCGATATGCAGGTCCCCTTTGGCCTGGATATCGAGGTCAATCAGGCCGTGGCGCGCAATCTGGTCGAGCATGTGATCGAGAAACGGCACGCCGGTGGCGAGCGTGCTCACCCCCGTGCCATCTAGATTGAGGCTGACCGAGATCTGGGTTTCCAGGGTATTACGGGTAACTTTGGCGGTGCGCATGGCGTCTGAATATAAGGCTGTAATAGGATTCTAGCAGGCCACAATCGCTTTCAACGCGTCGACCAGCGCAATACATTGCGTATCGGTGCCGATGGTGATGCGCAAAAACGGCGAAATGCGTGCCGGGGTGCGGAAATGACGCACGATAATACTGCGTTCACGCAAGGCTGCGGCCAAATCAGCACCGCTGTGGTTGGGGTGCCGCGCAAAAATAAAGTTGGCTTCCGAAGGCAGTATGTCAAACCCCAGCTCAGACATGGCTGCCACCAGCCGTGCACGGGTTGCCACGACTTTCGCGCAGAGGGCCTCGAAGTAGGCGTGATCCTGGATTGAAGCCAGTGCACCAGCCTGGGCAAAGCGATCCAGCGGATAGGAATTGAAACTGTCCTTCACCCGATTCAGAGCCTCGATCAGATGCGGCTGTCCAATGGCATAGCCGACCCTGAGGCCTGCCAACGCGTGCGACTTGGACAAGGTACGCGTCACCAACAACTGCGGATAGCGTGCAACCAACGTCACTGCTGATTCGCCGCCAAAATCGATATAAGCCTCGTCGATCACGACGACCGAATCCGGATTTCCAGCAAGCAGACGCTCAACCTCCCTCCTCGCCAGCAGACACCCGGTTGGCGCGTTGGGGTTGGGGAAAATCACTCCGCCGTTGGGCGTCAGATAGTCGTCAACTGAAATCTCGAACGATTGATTGAGCGGGATCGTTTGATATGCGATCTCGTATAACCCGCAATACACCGGGTAAAAGCTATAGGTGATATCGGGAAACAGTATGGGCTGATCGTGCTTCAGCAATGCCATGAACGCATGCGCCAGCACCTCGTCGGAGCCATTGCCGACAAAAACCTGATCTGCGGTGACCCCATGGAGCGCAGCGATTCCCCTGCGTAAACCATCCGAGCCGGGATCCGGATACAGTCGCAAGGTCTCGGCAGCCTCAGCGCGCACCGCCTCCAAGACCCGCGGACTGGGGCCGTAGGGGTTCTCATTGGTATTGAGCTTGACCAGATTGGCAAGCCGGGGCTGTTCGCCCGGCACGTAGGGCGTCAGGCCGTGCACCACGGCGCTCCAAAATTGGCTCATTGAGTAAGCAAACGATATTCGGCAGAACGCGCATGGGCTTGCAGGCCTTCACCATAGGCCAGCGTAGCGGCGATCTTACCCAGCGTCTGCGCGCCAGCTTGCGATACGTTGATCAAACTGCTGCGCTTCTGGAAATCATAAACCCCCAGTGGCGACGAGAAGCGTGCGGTACGTGAAGTGGGTAATACGTGATTGGGCCCGGCACAATAATCACCCAGGGCCTCGCAGGTGTGCTTGCCCATGAATATCGCGCCAGCGTGGCGCAACTTCGGCAGCAGCGCATCGGGGTCGGCTATCGAGAGTTCCAGGTGTTCTGGCGCAATCGAATTCGAGATCGCTGCCGCATCATCGAGATCACGCGTCTTGATCAGCGCGCCACGATTGGTGAGTGAAGTGCGGATCACCTCGCTGCGCGGCATCTCATCGATCAGCTTATCGATCGCCGCAGCCACCGCGTCCAGATAGGCCGCGTCGGGCGATAGCAGGATCGACTGCGCCATTTCATCGTGCTCGGCCTGCGAGAACAGGTCCATCGCCACCCATTCCGGCGGCGTGTTGCCATCGGCAATGACCAGGATTTCCGACGGGCCGGCGATCATGTCGATGCCCACGGTGCCGAACACACGACGTTTGGCTGCTGCCACGTAGGCATTGCCGGGACCGACGATCTTGTCGACCTGCGGAATAGTCTGTGTTCCGTAAGCCAGTGCCGCCACCGCCTGCGCCCCCCCAATGGTGAACACGCGGTCCACCCCGGCGATCGCGGCCGCCGCCAGCACCAGTTGATTATGTTCACCGCCTGGCGTCGGCACCACCATGATGAGTTCGCCCACACCCGCCACCCTGGCCGGCATAGCGTTCATCAGAACCGACGAGGGGTATGCCGCCTTGCCACCCGGGACATACAACCCAACGCGATCAAGCGGCGTGATCTTCTGGCCCAGCACGGTGCCGTCGTCCTCGGTGTAGGTCCACGATGCCTGAGTCTGCTTTTCGTGATAGCGACGCACACGGTCCGCCGCGGCTTCCAACGCCTGGCGTGTGTCAGCCGGAAGCTGTGCGAGGGCCGTCTGCAACTGGGTTGGGGTCAATTCAAGACTGGCGAGCGAGACCGCTGGCAAACGGTCGAAACGCTCGGTGTATTCGAGCACGGCAGCATCACCCCGCGTTTTCACGTCATGCAGGATCCCGGCAACCGTCTGTTCAATCGCAGCATCGGCGGCATCGTCAAATTGCAACAGACGGGTGAGACGTGCCTGGAAATCAGGCTGCGTGCTATCAAGTCGGGTGAGCGTAACCACAGGAATCCATCTCCAGGGCACCTCTAAAAATCCAGATTTCATCCCAACTGCTGCGTTGCGGAAAAAAATTCTTGCTTACATATAACGCATATGCGGCGCGGCGAAATTTTTTCCGCGCCTTGCATTTGGGCGAACTCTGAATTTTTAGAGGTGCCCTCCAAAAAATCGAACTTAATTGTACCGTTTTTTAATGCTTCACCGCGCCCGGCCTGGCCTGGCCATACAGCAACCATACCCATTCCGGAAATTAGACAAAGTCCAGATTGCTGATTATCATAAGCTTCATGCATTACACGCGCGACAACATGGCCGGCCTTTTACGCGGTCACGACATCAATCCGACCCATCAGCGGATCGAGATTGCGCACGCGCTATTTTCGCGGCAGGAGCACCTTTCGGCCGATCAGGTGATGGCGATCGTCAACACCCGTCACTCCGAAACCTCCAAGGCCACGGTCTACAACACGCTCAAACTGTTTCTGGAAAAAGGCCTGGTGCGCGAAGTCATCGTCGACCCCAGCAAGGTGTTCTTCGATCCCAACACCACGCCACATCACCATATCTATGAAGTCGACAGCGGCAAGCTGTCTGATATCGATGCCGAGCATGTTCATATTTCCGGCCTTCCCCCGTTGCCCGACAATATGGTGACCGAAGGCATCGACCTCATCGTACGTGTTCGTCGCAAAGCCTGATTTTCCCGCCCGTCAATGAAGCGGGTTCACATTGCCCCCACCCTGCTCGACGCCCAACTGGCCGTTGACGCTTTGTCCAGCCTGGGTATCGTCACCCATATTTTCAATGCCAATGCCGCCGGTGCACTGGGCGAAGTGCCGTTCATGCAGGCACAACCCGAAGTCTGGGTAGAGGACGACTCGCAAGCACCATCTGCACGTGAAGCCTTGGCTAGTTTGCATAACGCCCTTCCACGCAACGAAAAACAATGCCCGCATTGTGGCGAGCACAATCCGGGCAATTTCTTGAGTTGCTGGCAATGCGGGTGGGCCTTGCCTGATTGACGGATACAGGATCAGGTCGGCAGCGAAGGGGCGTTAAGCGCATCGAGGTGCTTCTGGTACTGGCCTGCGAAAATCCGCTCGAGTTCATCGATCGCTTCGATCGCCGGCACGCCATGTATCAAATGGCGGGTCATCTGCGCTGACGCCTCATGGAAAATCTGGTTGCGTTCCAGCATCGGGTAAGTCTGCATTAAACGCTGGATGGCTTTGACCACGTTTTCCTTCTCGGGACGTGGAATCGACAACGGTTCGCTGGGCGGAGCTGCAGCAATGTCGGCGCCTTCTTTTTCAGCCAGAAACTCTGCATACTCAAGTAGCGCTTGTTGCCGGGTTTCCGACAAACTCCTGAATAGGGATATCAGGCGCTTGCTGTCTCGCATCAACGAACGCGTCCCTTGCCTGGACGTCTCAACGGAATCACATCGGTGTTGCATTGCTGAAACTTGTTATCAACGAAAGTAATAAATGCATCCAGCAGTTTGCTGCGGAATTTTTCCGGCGCATACACCATCGTCAGCTCCCGGGTGAGTCGGGGAAGCAATGGCACAGCGACCAGCGTGCCGAGCTGAATTTCCTTGTTTACAGTCGATGCCGACATGATGGCCACGCCAAGATTGGCCTCGACCGCGCCCTTGATGGCCTCACGGCTCCCAAGCTCCATCTCGACATGCAGGTCGTCTGGGTTGACGCCATTGTCCCTGAAAAAATCATCAACGACTTCGCGTGTACCCGATCCTTGCTCTCTCGATACATAGGGCTGATCGGCGATTTCGCGGGCTTTCACACTTGAACGCGAGGCCAGCGAATGATTGGGGGCGCAAATCATCACCAATTCGTCTTCACAACACGCCAAGGTGGTCAAATTGGGATTGTGTGAGGGCGCTTCGATCAGGCCGACGTCGAGTGAATGGTCTGCCACTTTCGCAGCGACAGTTTCCGAGTTGGCCACGGTAAGCTGTGCCTGCACCTGCGGGAAACGTTCCTTGAACTCACCCAGGATGCGGGGCAATAGATATTCGGCAATCGTGGTTGACGCGCCGATCATCAACGGGCCAGTCACCTGTCCGGTCAACTCACCGACGCGCGCCTCCATCTCACCAGTCAAGGCCAGAATACGCTCAGCGTAACCCAGCACCAGATCGCCCACAGGCGTCATCGAAATCCTGCCGTGGCTGCGCTCGAACAAACGCGTATTGAAATGCTCTTCCAACTGCTTGACCTGAAAGGTCACCGCAGGCTGAGTCATATAAAGGATATCTGCAGCCTTGGTAAAGCTGAGCTGTCTGGCTACGGTGTAGAATACTTGAAGCCTGCGGTCAGCCATAAATTCCCGCCCCGGGGTCATAAAGATTTTTATTCAACCACAAACCTGCCCGTGTTGAAACCTGCTCAATTCCAACTCCTTGTATTCGCGGACCTTTCGACAACGCATTGTCGTCTATCCGATGTCAACCCCCGCCAACACTAGATTGGCTGCAAAGTGAACCGTGCATTTTACACCATTCTGTGGGCGCAGTTTCTATCCGCTTTGGCTGACAATGCCTTGCTGTTTGCTGCAATTGGTTTGCTGCTGTTTTTTTCGGCGCCAGAGTGGTTTTCACCCCTGCTGCAAACTGTCTTCGTTGTCGCGTATATCGTGCTGGCGCCCTTGGTCGGACCGCTTGCTGATGCAATCCCCAAGGGACGGGTCATGCTGATTGCCAATACGGTCAAATTCGTGGGCTGCCTCACCATGCTCGCCGGTCTGCATCCGCTGCTGGCCTATTCCATAGTCGGCGTCGGCGCAGCGATGTATTCCCCGGCAAAATACGGCATCCTCACCGAACTGCTTCCACCCGAAAAACTTGTCATAGCGAACAGCTGGATGGAGGGCACCACGGTGGTCGCTATCGTGCTTGGTGCGATCATCGGCGGTGCGCTCATCAACCCCCAACTGGCCGAGGGCATCTTGGTCAATATGGGGCTGGACAACCGTCTCATCGCCCCGAAATTTGCCATCGTAGCCATCACCGGCCTTTATCTGGCCGCAGCCTTCGCCAACCTGTTCATCCCGCGCCTGCCGATCGACCACAAACTGCCTAATAAATCCCCGCTGTATATCCTTTATGACTTTTGGCATAGCTTCAAGCTGTTGTGGCGCGACCCACTCGGACAGGTTTCGCTTGCCGTTACCACCTTGTTCTGGGGTGTCGGGGCCACGCTGCGCCTACTCATCATCGCCTGGGCAGCACTCAACTTGAAATACGGGCTCGATCAGGCCACCCAACTCACTGCCGCGACCGCATTCGGCATCGCCATCGGTTCGATCCTGGCCGGCAAGTTTGTCCGCCTGGAGCGCGCAACCCACGTGCTACCCGCCGGCATCATCCTGGGCTTTGTGCCGATTGCATTGATCTGGGTTCAAAGCCTGTTCCCGGCACTGCTTTTATTGACGCTAGCGGGGGCGCTGGCAGGCTTTTTCGTGGTGCCGATGAATGCCCTGCTGCAACACCGTGGGCATCTGCTGATGGGTGCAGGCCACTCAATCGCCCAGCAAAATTTCAATGAAAACATCAGCATCCTGATATTAACGGGGGCCTATGCCCTGATGGTGCGGGCCGACTGGCATATCCACACGATTATCTGGGTGTTTGGTTTGTTTATCAGCAGCGTGATGTCTGCCATCTGGCTACGTCACCGCAATGACGTGGTGCTCTGATTCAGTAGCAAATGTGTCAATACAAGATGTGACCCCTTGCTTGCTTCTGACCCCTTGCTTGTTTCGTAACCCATTTAGTCGTCCACGCCCATCGCGGAGCGTCGCTGCCATCGCGTCATTGCACGATTGGAAATCACCTTGTTCCGATGGTCAAATCTGTCGTATAGGTCCCTGCGTGTTCCAACGACCCCATATAGGAACAGGCGAACAGCACGCACAAAGATTTTCACTAGCTCGATGCTTTTGTCCGACCAACTCGGGAAACTTCCAACCGCGAGCGCGCCAAACATGTAGTCCGGAGAGACTGTATGCACGTAGGCATTCAGCTCGCCATAAATACCCTTGAGATCAGCAATAACACTTTTCCCGATCCTCGACGAAAAGAAGCCCACTCCCGTCGCATCATTAAACACCTCTGGAACAGAGGTGCGTTGCAGGATCAACGGCTGTTCCATCGCAGAGAACGCCTTCAGGTATGACTCAATTGCGGATCGAAGCGTCCCACCGGCCGAGCGATACATACCCAAAAGAACGCACATGATGAACTCGGAGCAATCCGAGACAACTTCACCGAGATATCTTTCCCCCGTGTCCCCGTAGGACCCGGAAAAATCATGTTGCACCGATCCGGAGTCAGACAACAGTTCCCCGGCAGCGGTCAACAATGCCAAGAACTGCGCGTGAGCCTGTCTGATGACAGCGACTTTTTCAGGATTACCGGCGACCTCGTTCAATGAGAACGTGTTTATGAAAGCAACAAATTCCCCAAAATCTTGCCTCGCAGATATGTTCATTCAACCGAGGTCGAAAGAGAGCGAATGGCCTCATTCCAAGAGAAGCCCGTTTGCCGGGAACGCTGCTTGATCTGGGCCATTGACTCTGATTCGTCGCTAATCTTGTTTAGCATGTCGCCGACTTCTCGCAAGCGCCCAGGACTTGCGTTAATTGATTCCATAACAAGCATTCCGATCATTTCATAGCGAGAACGCTTCTCCCACCTAGCAATTGATATCTGCAAGGCCTCCATCGCGAACTTTGCGATGTCCTCATTGGATGGAAACAACTCGGTATCGGCAAGGACGAGAGGCATAGAACCGACAAGAGTCTTCAAGTCGCGCTTTCTGTCGCGCAGCGTTGGCTTTGCCCTCTTTTCAGCCTTTCGACGCTCCATCCCTTCATTGATCGCTAGTTGGCGGAGATAGGAAACGCCATTGATCAGCTCGCTTGATTCGCGCGAACGGATAGCCCACACCAGCTCCTGAAGAAGGTCCAACGTCTTCAGTGCTACATCAGTCTCAGATTGTGATGTTTTCTTGCTGGCCATCATGAGGTCCTTACCACTAGCTCGTTTGTCACGTTAATTATGGCGCTTCTCATGCCCGGCGCAGGGGAGTCAAGCATGAAGATATTGTTCAACTGCTGCTGCGCAAACCCCACGCGACCAGGTATCCCAGAGGTAAAAACCTTGTCTTTCCAGTACGAATCGCCCGAAAGGTAGGCCTTTGCGTCACTCAGCACATTGGTGCCCTGCCGTGTCATTGTAAGGACGACACCCGCGCATCGTACTGACAACCCGTAGTTCTCTTTCCGGTCATCGACAATGCTCTTCAATAGATCAAGGCCAGTAAGCGATAATGGATCGGGACGAACAGGGATCAAGTAATAGTCGCTCGCAATTAGCGCGCTCGTCATCCAGACCGATGGCGTGGGTGGCGTGTCAACGATGACGAAATCGTAATCAACCTCATCCTTGATAGCCGCGAGGTACGCTTTCAACCTGTTCTCTCGTCCCTCGCCGGGGGCCATTTCCAATCGATAGAGGTCTAGGCTGCCGGGCAGTAGAAATAAGTTGTTCCGCACTTCGACGACTTCAATCTCATTGAGTGTCTTGGGCTGGACTTCTATGGAGCCTTGAACAGTGGATGCCTTGACACGCTTTCTGTCGAAAAGGTCCAACATCGTGTCTTTCGCTGCCTCCCGATGCGCAACATAGTCTTCTGGTGACATGAGGCACTGGGTTCCGTTGAACTGGAGGGTCCATGTCCAGGATCAGTACGGAAGCGCCGTGCTGCCGTGTGAGGCAGTCCGCGATGTTCACAGCGAGCGTGGTCTTGCCGACACCGCCCTTCATGTTGATCAAGCTCATTACTTTCATTCTTCCATCCCCTAGCCGCAAGAAAGGGGTCGCGTCTTGTATTGTGATGTATCTAAAATCTGTAACAAAACAAGACGCGACCCATTAACGCTGGGTCCGATCAAATCGGACCCAGCCCCCGCTACCCTGCCCCAACTCAGGTTGGCCCCGTTTCTTTCTGTGATTTCACCACGCTCATGGCACCTGCGATAAGGCTGCTGAGATCGGCCATGTTGGAGGGCACGATCAAGGTGTTGCCGGCCTTAGCAATGCCGGCAAAGGCTTCGACGTATTTTTCGGCGACCTTGAGATTCACTGCCTGCACGCCACCGGGCATTTCGATCGCGCGGGCAACACGGGCGATGGCTTCGGCGTTGGCGATGGCAATCGCCTTGATCGCCTCGCCTTCGCCTTGGGCCACGTTGATGGCAGCCTGCATTTCGCCCTCGGATTCCTGAATCGCCGCATTGCGCTGGCCGGTGGCGATGTTGATCTGCTCCTGCATGCGACCTTCTGACGAGGCAATCAGCGCGCGCTTTTCGCGTTCGGCTGTAATTTGGCGTTGCATGGCGTGGAGAATTTCCTTGGGCGGGGTCAGGTCCTTGATTTCGTAGCGCAGCACCTTGACGCCCCAGTTGGTCGAGGCCTCGTTCAACGCCATCACCACCCCCCGGTTGATGTCATCCCGCTCCTCAAAGGTGCGGTCCATTTCCATCTTGCCGATCATCGAGCGCAAGGTGGTTTGCGCCAGTTGCGAAATCGCTGCGATATAGTCGCTCGCCCCGTAGGACGCCATCTTCGGATCCGTAACCTGAAAATACAGAATGCCATCGACTGACAACTGCGTGTTATCACGCGTGATGCAAATCTGGCTCGGCACATCAAGCGGGATTTCCTTCAGCGAATGCTTGTAGGCAACCGCATCAATAAATGGAATCACCAGATTCAGGCCCGGCGCGAGCACGGCGTGAAACTTGCCCAGACGCTCAATCACCCAGGCGTTTTGTTGCGGCACCACGCGAACGCCTTTGGCGACGACGATGGCGATGACGATCAGAATAACCAGTGCGACAGTTTCCATTTTTTTCCTTTTAGCCCCGTGCGGGGATTAGAGCCTGTAACGAAATAACTTGGACATTTTACCGCTGGATTGGGATGCGATGCTAGGCGCGAAGTGCGCCGTGTGGCTAGCCACACAAGCGATTCGCAACGACGCAGCGCGCCCAAGCCCAGCGAGTCAAATGTTCATGTTATTGAGGAACAGTCTCTAAGTTACCCAGAATGAGCGTATTGCCTTTTACTGCCCGAATAATCAGTTCTCGCGAGCTGTCCACGCTTGTCGATTCAGCTTCGGCATCCCATACCGCACCGCGATATTTGACCTGGCCGCGGCCATCCTGCCAGGACTCGACCTGAACCGTTTTTCCGATATCCATATCCTGCACATTGGACTCCGGATGATCGGTGTTGCGTTTCCAGTGCCGCAACGCCAGCGTACCCAGCACGGCAATGACACTCGCCGTCAGCAATTGCACCAACAGTCCGGCCCCCAGCCAGGCAACCATCCCCGCGGCGGCGGCGGCCACGCCATACACCAGCAAATAAAATGTACCGCTGGTGAGTTCTATCCCCACCAGCACCGCAGCCAGAATCCACCACAACAAGTAAGCCTGCATCTCATCTCCTGATTATTACGGGTCGATTCGCCAACTCATTGGGATTTTCTCCAGTCGGCGGGAAGTGTGTCGTCAAGAGTGCACTGATCTGCTCGATCCCGGCCAGCGCGCCACGCTCGAAGTCGCCTTGACGGAACGCCGCTTCCATGGCCTGTGCAATCGCCTCCCAGGCAGCTGCATCCACCCGCGCGGCAATGCCACGATCAGCGACAATTTCAATGTCGCGGTCGGCCAGCAGCAGGTAAACCAGCACCCCGCTGTTGTGTTCGGTATCCCACACGCGCAGGTTGGAGAAGACTTCCACCGCACGTTCGCGGCCTGTCATCCCGCGCCACACCCAGGCGGGTGGGAGCGTGTTCTCGATGGCAAAGCGAATTTCACCGTTATGCGAGATTTCGCTAGTGCGAATGGCCGCCTCGATCGCGTCGAGCGTGGCCTGCGAAAATGCGCGGCGCCATGCCCAGGGCGGCATAAAGAGATGCTTGATCCAACGCTTAAACTCTACC
>JAAFGW010000311.1 GCA_010365175.1 Sulfuriferula multivorans
GTCTGTCGCTGGATTCGATGTCCGCTGAAAATGATGAGCTGCTGCCAGTGCTGGCCAGTTTGAAAGCCCGGGTTGTTCCTCGATTCGTCGCAATCGGATTGCAGCTGGATTGGCGCCACGACAACACCCTTCATCCATCATTGCAGGTCGCCCCCCATGTGACCTTGCAGGTGCTACGGATAATGCAGGAAGCCCTGGCCAATGTGCTCAAGCACGCCAGGGCGTCGGTAGTCAGCGTGCACGTTTATATGCTGAGAGATATGCTGAACATTTTAATAAAGGATGACGGTGTAGGCATGCCAGATACCAGATGCGCTGTCGGACATGGTGTAGCCAATATGCACACTCGCGCAGGGAAAATCGGTGCGAGCCTGGAAGTATCGGCAGATGGTAGTGGCACTACAGTCTTTTTGTCAGTGCCGATTCCGCCCTATAACCCACCTCGTTATACACAAGTCTGACGGCCGCGTGCCGCCCCTCGGAAATCTCGTTTACATTCAATGACTTGCCGCAGCGCTTGTAAACTGTCGGCATTTCGCGTTTACTCTTGTTTTTTGGATGAACGCAATGGCGAGCGCATCGACGTCTTGGGCAGAGAAAGAATTTGAACAACTCGACCTGGGCGATGCGCGCCTGAACAAGCGAGCGAGGATCTTGATGGACCGATTTGCGGCTAACCCGACGGCGAGCGTGCCGAAGGCATGTCGAGGCTGGGGCGAAACGATGGCTGCCTACCGCTTTTTCGATAACGCCAGCATCGACTGGCGTGCTCTGATGGCGCCGCACTGGCAGCAAACCGAACAGCGCATGGCGGCGCAGCCGGTGGTGCTGTGTTTGCAGGACACGACCGAACTCGATTTCAACGGACAAGATGCCTTTGGACTGGGCCCTCTGAGCTTCGAGGCGCAACGCGGCATGTACCTCCATCCGACGTACGCGGTCACGCCTGAGCGCGAACCGCTGGGCATACTCGATGCGTGGATGTGGGCACGCGAAAAGAAAGACAAGTCCGGCATCCGTGGTGGCCCGAAGGAAAGCCTGCGCTGGATCGAGGGCTATGAACGCATCGCCGAGATGGCAGAGAGTTTGCCGGCTACGCGCCTGGTCTATGTGGCCGACCGCGAAGCGGATCTGATGCCCTTGATGTTGCGGGCGCAGCAGTTGGGCACGCCCGCCGACTGGCTGGTGCGCGCCGCACACAACCGTTGTCTGCCCGATGGCGAGAAGCTGTGGCAGCACACCGGTGCCGGTGTGCCAGTGGGCGAAATCTCGTTCGCGATGGCGGCGCGGCACGGCGTGAAAGCGCGCACCGTACGCCAGCAGTTGTGGGTGCGCAGGGTCGAACTGGTGGCCGGGAAAGGCAAGTCCGTCGCCGCCACCTGCATCATTGCACGCGAGGTCGGTGCGCCACCCGGCACCAAGCCGGTCGAATGGCGCCTGCTGACCAATCGCGAGGCGCCGAATCTGGCGACGGCGGTCGAACTCATCGAGTGGTATCGCGCGCGCTGGGAAATCGAGATCCTGTTCAACGTCCTGAAGAACGCTTGCAGGGTTGAGGCCCTTCAGCTGGGTTCGATTGAAAAACTCGAACGCGCGCTGGCGCTGTTCATGGTGGTGGCATGGCGCGTCACCCACTTGATGCGGCTTGGCAGAACCTGCCCCGATCTGGACGCGGCCTTGTTTTTTGAAATCGATGAAATACGCGGTGCTTATCTGTTGACGCAAGTCACGCAGCCGGCCATGCCCAAGCTCAACGAAGTGCTGCGACTGATTGCTCGCCTCGGCGGCTTCCTTGGCCGCAAGGGCGACGGCGAACCCGGTGTGAAGACAATTTGGCTTGGGCTGAAAGAGGTTCATGTCGCTGCAAGGACCCTACGCGGACTGCGCGCCTCTGGCGACGCAGCTACTTGTGTATAACGAGGTGAGGTTAACGGGGTTTTTCGGGCGACGGAAAATGATTAATCGACAGTCCGAACTGCCGATAATTTTGGAAGAAGCTCACGGTGCCCATGGCAGTAAAAGGCTGGCTGAATAAATCGGTAAAATGAAAACTGTTTCCCGTCAGATGGAATCCTTAAATGTTTCGAAGGTGGATCCTGTTGAATCG
>JAAFGW010000018.1 GCA_010365175.1 Sulfuriferula multivorans
CTGCGCGCAAGCCAGCATCAATATGTAAAGCGACGAAATCTTCGGGTTTAAGCAGGCCGCCGAGGGTGTTCTTCAGGGTTTTTCGCCGTTGCGAAAATGCGGCGGCGACAACGCGTGCGAACACATGTTCGTTGAGCGGGACGACTTCAGCTGGTTTTTTCGGGATCAGGCGAACCACCGCAGAATTGACTTTGGGGGGTGGATTGAACGCCGTGGGCGGCACATCCAGCAGCCACTCCAGATGAAAGCGTCGCTGCAACATGACAGTCAACCGGCCGTAATCGTTGGTGGAGGGTTCGGCGACCATGCGCTCAACCACTTCCTTCTGCAACATGAAATGCAGATCGCGGATGTGTTCGGAAAACTCGATCAGGTGAAACAGCAACGGGGTGGAAATGTTGTAGGGCAGGTTGCCAATAATGCGCAAGTCGTGACCCAGGGCGCCAAAATCAAATTTCAGCGCATCACAACTATGTACGGTGAGGCGGTCGGTCGGCCAGGATTTTTGTAGGCGTGCGACGATGTCGCGGTCGAGCTCGACCGCATGCAGATGGGGCAGGCAGTCGAGCAGGGGTTTGGTCAACGCGCCCAGGCCGGGGCCAATTTCGACGACCGTTTCTCCTGGCAGTGGATGAATCGCGTGAACAATGGCGTGGATGATGCCGTCGTCAATGAGGAAGTTCTGGCCGAAGCGCTTGCGGGGGGTATGCATATTCAGGGTCGGAAAGAGTCGGGGTGTAGCTACTGGCTACGTGCTCGTGAAGCCATGTCCATCGCGACTTCAATAGCCATTAACAGGCTGCCGACTTCGGCCCGGCCGGTGCCGGCAAGGTCGAGTGCGGTGCCATGGTCGACCGAAGTGCGGATGAAGGGCAGTCCAAGGGTGATGTTCACCCCGGCACCGAAGCTGGCGTATTTAAGAACAGGCAACCCCTGGTCGTGATACATCACCAGCACGGCGTCGCAGGGATCATGGCGTATGCGCGAGAACAGCGTGTCAGCGGGCAGCGGTCCAACCAGGTGCAGGCCTTGTTCGCGCAGGCGGTCAAGCGTGGGTTCAATGATGTCGAGTTCTTCGCGTCCGAGGTGGCCCGATTCACCCGCGTGCGGATTGAGTCCAGCCACCAGAATGCGCGGTAGGGCGATGCCGAATTTGCTTTGCAAATCGTCATGCAGAATGCGGATCACTTCGGTCAGCAACTCGGGCGTGATGGCGTCGGCCACCTCGCGCAAGGGCAGGTGGGTGGTGGCGAGCGCAACGCGCAGGCCGCCGCCAGCGAGCATCATCACGACTTTTTGCGTGCCGCTGTGGTCGGCCAGATACTCGGTATGTCCGGTAAAGGCAAAGCCGGCGTCGTTGATGATGCCCTTTTGTACCGGTGCGGTGACGACTGCGTGGTAGCTACCGTCCATACAGCCTGCAAGTGCCGCATCTAACAAGGCCAGGACGTGGGCGCTGTTGCGCGTATCGAGCGTGCCCGGGGTGACCGGGACAGCCGCGGGGAGGTGACGTACATGGAGTGACCCCGGTTGATGCGCGGGGATGTTCTCGGTGGTGATGAAGTTGACGTGGACATCGAGTTGCACGGCACGGGCCTGCAGCACCTCAAGATCGCCCAGGACCGATAACCGGCACGGCAGTGCCTGATGTGACAGTGCAATACAGAGATCAGGACCGATCCCGGCAGGTTCGCCTGCGGTGAGGGCGAGGGTGGGTAGGTTTACAGCTTCACTCACCCGGATTCAACTCAATTTATCGGACGCAGTTCGACGTAAGCCGAGTCGCGAATTTGCCGTACCCAGTCCTCAAACGCTTCTTCCCCTTTGCGCTCGCGTATGGCTTGACGTGCCAGCAGTTTCTGGCGCTCCTGGGTGACATCCTGATTGCGCCGTTCCAATACCTGTATCAGGTGCCAGCCGAAAGGAGACTGGATGGGGGCACTGACTTCGCCCGGCTTCAATGCGTCCATCGCCTGTTCGAACTCGGGTACGGTGTCGCCGGGGGTGACCCAGCCAAGGTCGCCACCCTTGGATGCGCTGGCATCTTCGGAATGCAGCTGCGCAAGTTCCTCAAATTTCACCCCGTTGTCGATACGTTCCTTGAGTTGCAACAGGCGGGTGCGTGCGTCGGATTCCGATGTCAACTCATTGGTTTTGATCAGAATGTGACGTGCATGTGTTTGGGTGACGTTGAGGGTGGCATCGAGCCCGCGCTTGTCGTAGAGCTTGAGGATGTGAAAGCCGTTGCTGCTTTTTAACAGGGGGCTGGTCTGACCGGGTTGCATGGTTTTCAGGGTATCGACAAACAGCGTGGGCAGTTTGCCACTGGCACGCCAGTCAAAGGCTCCACCCTGCATGGCATTGGGCGCATCGGAGTAGCTGGCGGACAACTGGGCAAAGTCAGCGCCCTGGGTGAGTTGGGCAAGGACGTCTTCGGCGCGGGCACGACGCACCTGAATTTGCTCGGGGGACGTGTTTTCCGGCACGGTGACCAGAATGTGCGCGAATTTGTATTCCGTTTCAACACCTTGCTGCGTCAGGGTCTGTAGATAGCCTTCGATTTCGGCATCACCCACGGAGATACGGTTGTCGACATCGCGCTCGCGTGCCCGGGCGATCAGGATTTCATTGCGAATGGTGGTGCGCAAGCTATCGAGGTTCATGCCATCCTTTTCCAGTGCGGACTGCAGGCCGGCCATGTCGAGCTTGTTTTGTGTGGCAATGCGCTGCAGTGCGCGCTCGACTTGAGTCGGGTCGACTCGCACGCCTGTGGTGCGAGCATGTTGCTGCAGCGCAAGCTCTGTGACCATGCGTTCGAGGATCTGCTTTTCAAGAACGTCGCGCTGCGGCAAGGGGGTGTTTTGCTTGGACAGCTTCTGCGTTATTTCGCCATACCGCCTGGCGAGTTCTTGCCGCGTGATGACTTCGTCGTTAACGACTGCAACGATATGGTCGAGCGGCGTGACGGCAGCCTGGGCAGGCAGCAAGCTTGATGCGGCAATCAACACCACCAGCATCGCAAGGGGGTGGCGCCATTCAGGGCGTTTGAAGAATGTCATTGCTAGGCCTGTATCCGGGAATGCTATGTTTCAAAACATCGAGCGGGTTGGAGCCTAAACGCCCCATGCCGCTCAACTCCAATTGGAAGAACAATGCGTCAGTTGACTGGTTTTCTTTGGTGGCCAGGCGTTGGAAGACACCGCGCACCGCCCAGCAACCGCCATTGTATTCAAGTCCTGCAAGGCCTTCGACCAGCTTTTTGTCCTGGAATGAGTAGTTGTAGCGGAACATGCCATACCAGCGGTTACCCAGTGGCCATTGCGCGGACAAGTCCACCTGATCGGTGGTTTGGTCAATGAATCGGTACCCAAAGTTCAATGCGCGGCCCGGACTGGGGCGGTAGGAAGTCCCCAGATTGCGGCGAACCGTGGTGCCGTTCTGCGTATCGAATTGCCAGGCGGTGTTGATGCGCCAGTCATGGGTGATTTGCCCGCTCACGGCGGCAAGCAGGTCGGTGGCATTGCTGGTGCGCGCTGCAATGCCGGGTAGCGTGACCTGCTGGGCGGCGAAGTAATAGCGCTGGCCAAGCGTGACCTGCAGCCGTTCCAGTCCGCTGGAGGCCTCCGTGAAGCGACTGGTGACCGCGACGGTCAGCTGATTGGCATCGTTGATACGGTCGCCGCCGATGAACTGGTTTTCAGTGAACATCTGCGCATAGTTGAAATCCAGTTGTGCGCTGTCAAAAACCGGAATCGCGCTCTGATCACGGTAGGGCGCGAAAACATAGTAGGCACGCGGCTCGAGGGTTTGTACATATTCATTGCCGGCAAACCGGAAGGGGCGGTCAAACGTGACACCACTGTCGAGGCTGAAGATAGGTAAATTGCGCGTGATGTTCTGCTTGGCAGCGCTGTTATTAGAAGAGCTGCCGTCCAGTGCGTAATAGCTGGTGTGCCAGCCGAGTTGAGGCGTCAGGAAGCCGAATGAATTGGTGAGCGGCAGGCGCACAGTGGGATAGGCCAGCAACCGCGTCCCCTCAGGCAGGGTGGCATGGGCAAACCGGGTGGCCTCGGTCTCCATTTTGAATTCCAGACCATTGTCCAGGGTGTGGGTCATGCCCAGGCGCGCATGGGGCAGTCGTGCATAAGGCTCAACAATCGATGTGGACGTGGTGGAATCCTGCAGCGTCTGGAAGGTTTGGGCGCGCAGTTCGGCATTCCAGTTGGCGTGTTGCGTAGTCATCCAGACTTCGCGATTGAGATGGGAAATCGAGGTGGAGGAAATGAGGTTGGACAGATCGCGAAAATAATCGTTATCCGAGACGCGATTGAACTGCATGCCGGCCAAGGTGCTCTCGTTCAGGCGGTATTCATTCCTGAGCGCCAAACTCCAGCGCGTCCGATTGGCTTCGTTGTCGTTGGGTAAATATTCAAGTCGATTTTCGCCACCGGCTTTATCCAGCAGGTAGCGGAATTCTCCGCCCAGCTGAACGCCGCGTTTGGACAGCAGACGTGGATAGAGCGTGGCGTCGTAGTTGGGCGCGAGGTTGAGGTAATACGGCACCAGCATATCGAACCCGCTGCGTTCGGTGGTACCAATGGTGGGCGCCAGCATGCCGGTCTTGCGCACATTGTTCAGCGGGAAATCCATCCACGGGGTATACAGGATGGGTACACCCAGAAAGCGCAGGGTGGCATTGCGCGCAGTGCCCACATTGCGGGATTTGTCTAGTTCGAGATCTTTTACCTTGAGAAACCAGTCGTCATTGCCGGCTGAACACGTGGTGTAAGTCGCATCCTTAAGCGTGTAGTGAGTTTTGTTGATGAATTCAATGTGTTCGGCATTGCCGCGACCCGGCTGGTCGGTGAGTTGGTAGACTGGCTGTGTCAGCTCGCCGCTGTAATCGTTGATGTTGAGTTTGAGTGAATCTCCCTCAACCAGCAGCGTGGGCTGCTCCATGCGGACATGGCCCCTGGCCTGAACCAGGCTTTGCGAGGTGTCGTAGAGCAACCAGTCGGCAAAAAAGTTGTTGCCAGCCTGCCGGGCTTCCACTCGTCCACTGGCTTCGATGATGTTGGGCGAGGTGGATTCGATACGGTCGGCAGACACAAACATCGGCCCTGCCTTGCCTGCTACGGTAGAGCCCGATAGTTCAGCATCTTTTTTCAAAGCGAGTCCTTCCGCTGTCGCACTACTGACAGTGAGGAACAATGCGAGATAGGTAAAGCCAGGCAAGTGGGTCAAGCGATGTAAAATCCGGGCAAAGGTTAATTGGCTAAGCTTAATTTAAGCGGCATTATTCGGAGCAACATGGCAGTGGAACGTTTGCATGCATTAAAGGCCTGGGCCGCACATCAACTCGGGGGGGGGTCGATTGAAATCGCCCCGGCTTCGGCGGATGCCAGTTTCCGTCGTTACTTTCGCGTCACTGCCAAAGGACGCGATTATATCGTGATGGACGCGCCCACGGCACATGAGGATTGCCGACCGTTTATCGCGGTCGCCCAATTGTTTGCCGAGGCGGGGGTCCATGTGCCGCAAGTCATGGCGCAGGATCTGCAACAAGGGTTCCTGCTGCTGACTGATTTGGGCGATATCACTTACCTGTCGGCGCTGAATCAGGCCGCGCTCACCCCCTCAGAACCCGGGCTGGCCAGCCCTTATCCGGCTGCGCCTAATTTGTCCGTGGCACGCGACCTGTATCTGGCAGCGAATGATGCGCTGATCCGGATCCAGTTGGCCAGTCGCCCGGGTGTGTTGCCCGAATACGATCGTGTCCTGCTAACCCGTGAACTGATGCTGTTTCCCGAGTGGTATGTCGGTAAACACCTGGGGTCAACGTTGACGAATGAACAAACGGCAATATTGAACAATACGTTTGAATATTTGCTGGCCAACAACCTGGCCCAGCCGCAGGTGTTTGTGCACCGTGACTGGCACTCGCGCAATTTAATGGTGAGTGACCCGAACCCCGGCATTCTCGATTTCCAGGATGCGGTCTACGGACCCATCACCTACGACCTCGCCTCGATCTACCGCGATGCCTACATCCAGTGGGACGAAGAACATCAGCTCGACTGGGTTATCCGCTACTGGGAGAAAGCGCGTGCTGCCGGGCTACCGGTACGGGAAGATTTTGGCGATTTCTGGCGTGATTTCGAATGGATGGGGGCGCAACGCCACATCAAGATTCTTGGCATTTTTGCGCGGTTGTATCACCGCGATGGCAAGGATGGCTATTTGAAAGACATGCCGCTGGTGATGTCATACCTGCGCAAGGTGTGCGGGCGTTATATCGAATTGAAGCCATTGCTGTATTTGTTGGATGAGCTGCAGGACAAGCAACCACAGGCGGGGGTTGCACATTGAGCATCACCGGCTTGAATGGCGCAACCGCCATGATCCTCGCCGCCGGACGCGGTGAGCGCATGCGCCCGCTCACCGACCACACACCGAAGCCATTGCTGCAGGTCGGTGGCAAATCGCTCATCGTTTGGCATGTCGAGCGTCTGCGTGCGGCGGGTTTTACGCGCATCGTGATTAATCATGCGCACCTCGGCGCGCACATCGAGGACGCGCTGGGGAACGGCACTGCGCTGGGCGTGTCGATTGAGTACTCGCGTGAGGGAAGTGCGCTGGAAACGGCCGGCGGCATTGCCACTGCATTGCCGCTGATTGATCGTGAGGTTTTTCCGGTGGTGAATGGCGATATCTACACGGATTTTGATTTCAGCCGCCTCGCCGAACCGATGGCGCGGCTTGCCGAAGGTCACGACCAGGCGCATCTGGTGATGATCGACAATCCGCCCCATCATCTGGCAGGCGATTTTGTGCTGGAGGCCGGGCGGATTCTCAACATTGAGATGGCCGCGACCGCTGATCCCGAGCGGCTCACTTTTTCGGGCATCGGCGTTTACCACCGGGCCTTGTTCGCACAGACCCCCGCAGGGGAGAAAGCGCCGCTCGCACCGCTGCTGCGGCAGGCCATTGATGCCGGTCGGGCGAGTGGCGAACACTATCGCGGACGCTGGACCGATGTCGGCACGCCCGAGCGCCTGCAACACCTTGATGAAAGTTTACGCAACCATGTTTGATGCACAGAATTATGTTCAACGTCGCGCGCGCCTCGCCACCACGCTGGGCGATGGCGTTGCCATCGTCGCCACGGCACCGGAGGTGCCACGCAACCGCGACAGTCACTACCCTTACCGGCACGACAGCTATTTCTACTGGTTGACCGGCTTTGCCGAACCCGAGGCGGTGGTGGTGTTGGTGGGCGGCGCCGAGCCGCAGTCGGTTCTGTTTTGCCGTGACAAGGACGCGGCGCGCGAGATTTGGGATGGCTTTCGTCATGGCCCGGAGGCGGCAGCACAGGATTTCGGGTTCGATGCGGCTTATTCGATTACTGAATTGGATGCCAAACTTCCTGAGCTGATGGGCAACCGTGAGCGTCTCGCCTACGCAGTGGGGGAAAACCCGGCGTGGGATGCGCGCGTGATCGGCTGGCTCAATGCGGTGCGCGCCAAGTCGCGGCAGGGCGTCATCGCACCGGGTGAGATCGTAGATGTGCGGCATGCGCTTGACGAGATGCGCCTGATCAAGGATGTGCACGAACTGGGGCTGATGCGCCGCGCCGCTGAAATTTCAACAGGCGCGCATCGTGCTGCCATGCGTATCACCCGGCCCGGTGGCCACGAATACGAGGTTGAGGCAGAGCTGTTGTCCGCATTCCGCCGGGGCGGCGCCGAAGCACCGGCCTATAACTCGATCGTCGCCAGCGGCGCCAATGCCTGCGTGCTGCATTACGTCTTCAACAACAAGCCGTTGCGCGATGGTGACTTGCTGCTGATCGATGCTGCGGCCGAGTTCGGTAGCTATGCGGCTGACATCACGCGAACTTTTCCGGTCAACGGTCGTTTTACGGCAGCGCAGAAGGATGCTTATGAAGTCGTGCTGGCAGCGCAAATTGCTGCCATCGACACCGTGCGTCCGGGTAGCCTCTGGAATGACCCGCACGAAGCCGCGGTGCGCGTGCTGACACAAGGTATGGTCGATTTGAACCTGCTGAAAGGAAGCGTCGATGGGCTGATCGAGGCGAATGCCTACAGTCGTTTTTACATGCACAAGACCGGTCACTGGCTGGGGCTGGACGTGCATGACGCGGGTGAATACAAGATCGATGGCGCGTGGCGTGCACTGCAGGCAGGCATGACGCTCACCGTTGAACCGGGCCTATATATCCGCCCGGCGGACGATATTCCTGAGGCCTTGTGGAATATCGGCATACGCATCGAGGACGATGTGGCGGTGACCGAATCCGGTTGCGAAGTGTTGACCACGCCCCCCAAAACCGTGGCCGAGATCGAAGCGTGGATGCAGGGATAAAGCCTGTGCTGATCGTCGGCGCCGGCCCGGTCGGTGCCGTGTGTGCGCTGGCGCTGCAGCAGCAGGGCATCGACGCGCACGTACTCGAAGCACAGCCCGCCGATGCGCGCGCCGATATGCGTACGCTGGCATTATCGTATGGTTCGCGCCTGATTCTGGATCGTCTGGGTGTGTGGAGCGCGCTGGAAGGCGTGACCCCGATCACCCGGATCCATATTTCCCAGCGCGGCGCACTAGGCATGGCGCGCCTGTCAGCCGATGAAATCAAGGTGCCGGCACTGGGCTATGTGCTGCCTTATGCCACACTCACGGCGGCGCTGAACCAGGCGCTGCAAGACGCACGCATTAGCGTGGAGTACGGCGTGGCGGTCGAGCGCATCGAGTCGGAGTTGGATCATGCCCGTGCGCACACTTCAGCGGGCAACACGCTGACGGCCTCGCTGGTGGTGGTGGCCGATGGCGGACGCGGCGAGGCGGCGCCCGACCCCAAAATTTCACGCGATTACGACCAAATGGCCGTGGTGTGCGAAGTGCAGACCGAACTGCCACACGCCAACCAGGCTTTCGAACGCTTTACGCCCGAAGGTCCGGCGGCATTGCTGCCAAAGGACGATCGTTATGCTCTGGTGTGGACAGCAAGTAATGCGGATGCAGAGCGCATTGCGGCGTTACCTGACGCTGAATTTTTGACTGCCCTGTATCGCCACTTTGGCGGCAGGCAGGGCCAGTTTCTGTCGGCCAGCCCGCGCAAAACCTTCCCGCTCAAACTTGCCTATTCCGGTAGCGAAGCGGACGCGCGCGTGGTGCGCATCGGCAACGCCGCGCAAACACTGCACCCGGTGGCGGGGCAGGGGTTCAACATCGGTCTGCGCGACGCCTGGGAGCTGGCGAGCCGGTGCGGCGACACGCCCGTCGAGGCGCTGGGTAGCTCTGCCATGCTGGCCGCCTATGCGCGCGGGCGTCGCGTTGATGTGTTGGGCGGCGTTGGCTTTACCGATTTTCTGGTGCGTGTGTTTTCCAACGACATCGCGCCGCTGCGTCATGCGCGCGGATTGGGCCTGCTGGCGCTGGAAGCGTTTCCGCCACTGAAAAGCTTCGTTGCCCGGCGGATGATTTTTGGGGCACGCGGATGAATGCTGAACGCTATCAGGTCGTCATCGTCGGTGCTGGTTTGGTGGGCGCTGCGGTGGCGCTGGCGCTGGGTCGGAAGGGCCTGCGCGTTGCGTTGGTCGAACGCCAGCCTCCCCAGCCGCCGAATGAACTATGGGACACCCGAATTTACGCCATCAGTCCATCCAGCCAGCGCTTCCTGAAAAGTATTGGCGCCTGGCAGCTCATGGACACCAGCCGCATCCAGCCAATATTTCGCATGGACGTGGCGGGGGATGCTACTGGCGCTGTCCGATTCGATGCTTATGAATCGGGCGTGCCGTATCTGGCCTGCATTGTCGAGAATGGGCGCCTGCAACACGCGCTGTGGCAGGCATTACTGGCTGACGGTAACGTGGAATTATTTTGTCCAGACGTGATCACGTCCTTCGAATGGGACGATCCCTATTCGAAATTAACGCTAGCCAATGGTCGGTTGCTTGAGACTGAACTGGTCGTCGGTGCGGACGGAGCAGCATCGCGTATACGTGAATGGGCCAATCTGAGCTCGACCTTGACCCCCTATGGGCAAAGCGGTGTGGTGGCAAACTTCGAATGCGAACGCCCGCATCGCGGCACTGCGTACGAGTGGTTTTTAGACGGCGACATCCTGGCCTGGCTGCCCTTGGCTGGGCATCGCGATCCCCTTGCGGGGAACCGTCTGTCCATGGTCTGGTCAACTCAGCCAGCCGATGCTGAAGTGTTGCTCGGACTGGATGCCATTGCGCTCGCCGACAGGGTGCGGCATGCAGGTCACGACCAGCTCGGTGCATTGCGTTTATTAACGCCCGCCGCCGCTTTTCCGTTGCACCTGATTAAAGTGCAGACGCCCGTTGCACCGGGCGTGGCGTTGATCGGGGATGCGGCGCACGGCGTGCATCCCTTGGCAGGCCAAGGCGTAAATTTGGGATTCGGGGACGCGGAATCCCTGTGCGAGGTGCTGGCGCAGCAGCATCGGCACACTCGCTGCGGGGATGTGAGGGTATTAAACACCTATGCCCGCCAGCGTGCCGAACCGGTACAACGCATGCAGACGCTCACCCATGGCCTGCATCACCTGTTTGCCGACGATCGCGCTGCATGGCTGCGCAATGCCGGGATGCAGTGCATTAACCGATTTCCGCCGCTGAAATCGGCGCTGGTTCGGGAAGCGATGTCTTGACGTTTTTTTGATTAATTTTGGAGCTCTACATGAAAGTTATTCCTCTGGCGTTAGCCGCAACCCTGATGCTGGCTTCAAGTGTGCATGCCAATGAAACGGTTATTCGCAAAGCCTTGTTGCAGCAGTTCCCCAGTGCGCAAATCAGCTCAATCAAAAAAACGCCCTACAGCGGCTTGTACGAGGTGTATCTCGATGGCCAGTTGTTGTATGCCGATGCCAAGGCGCAATACCTGTTTACAGGCGACGTGATCGACCTGAAAAACCGCCGCAACCTGACGCAAGCGCGTTTGAACCAGTTGCAGGCAGTGAACTGGAATACGCTGCCATTGAACTATGCACTCAAGACCGTCAAGGGCAACGGTTCGCGCAAGCTGGCGGTGTTCTCCGATGTCGACTGCCCTTATTGCCGAAAATTTGAGGCGGAGTTGACCAAGGTCGACAACATCACCGTGTACACCTTCCTGTATCCGATCGAAGGACTGCATCCAAAAGCAGTGCAAACCTCGAAGCAGATCTGGTGTGCACCCGACCGCAACAAGGCATGGGATGAGTACATCACCGGCGGCACCGTGCCGAGCAATGACGGAAAATGCGCTAATCCGATCGATGAAACCATTGCTTTAGGCCTCAAGCTGAAAGTGTCCGGCACGCCCACACTCATTTTTGCAAATGGTCAGCGCGTCCCCGGCATGGTGCCCGCCGCACAACTCGAGCGTTTGTTAACGGCCCATGCAAAGTAGAGCCTGTTAATGAGTTCTCAGTTCTGGGATGAGCGGTATGCCACTGATGACTACATCTTTGGCACCGCGCCGAACGAGTTTCTGGCCAGTCAGGCCGGCTTGATTCGTTCGGGCATGCGCGCGCTGGCGATCGCCGATGGCGAGGGCCGCAACGGCGTATGGCTGGCCGAGCAGGGTGCGTTTGTGCATGCGATTGATGTGTCGCTGGTGGCGCTGGAAAAGGCCCGCAAGCTGGCAGAAGAGCGTCGTGTGACCCTGGAGTTTGAGCAGGCCGATGTGCTCAACTGGGACTGGCCCGAGGAGGCATACAATCTTGTCGTCGCCATCTTTATTCAGTTTGCCCCGCCACCCGAGCGTAACCGCATCATCGACGGCATCCGCCGCGCGCTAAAACCTGGCGGGTTGTTAATCCTGCAGGGCTACACCCCGAAGCAGGTTGAGTTTGCCACCGGCGGTCCGCCTGATGCCGCCAACATGTACACCACTGATTTGCTGCGCGAGTGGTTTGGCGACTGGGATATCACACACCTGAGCGAACACGAGTCGTTTATTAACGAAGGCACGCATCATCACGGCATGTCGGCGTTGATTGATCTGGTCGCTATCAAGCCGCGCTGATACCCCCTCCTGGATTGAATCGGGTCCACAATGTTCGCATCATTTGTGTCATAACACCGTTACCCCTCATCTTTGAATCGACCTGCTCAATGAACCTGCGCATCACTCCGCTTACGTTTGTGTTAGTGGCACTGCTTGCCGGCTGCCAACCTGTCGAAGAGGAGCGGTTTCAAGGCTATGTCGAGGCGGAGCCCGTTCTGGTCGCGGCCCAGCAAAGCGGACAGTTGACATCGCTCACGGTGCAGCGGGGTGACGCAGTCAAAACCGGCACACCGTTGTTCAGCCAGGATCAGGCCGTTGAATCGGCCAATGTCAGCCAGGCCCAAGCGCAGTTGGCGCAGGCGCAGGCCCAGCTTGGCAATTTGGCCACCGGCAAGCGCCCTGCAGAACTTGCGGCGATCGATGCCCAACTCAAGGAGGCAGAAGCCCGACGGAAATTGTCGGCCGGGCAACTAAGTCGACAGCAAGCGCTGGTTGCAAAAGGCTTTGTCAGCGTCGAATCGCTCGACCAGGCACGCACCCCGTTGGCCCGGGATGAAGCCAATATCGCGCAAATAAAGGCCCTGTTGGCAAGCGCACGCCTGCCCGGGCGCAAGGATGAGCGGGCCGGCGCCCAGTCGCAAGTGTCGGCCAGCCAGGCTGTGCTCGAGCAAAACACAATCAGACTGGGCTAGAAATCGCAGTTATCCCCTGTCGCAGGACAGGTGCAGGACATCTATTACCGGGCCGGGGAATGGGCCGCACCGGGTCAGCCCATCGTTTCCATTCTGCCGATTGAAAACATCAAGGTTCGGTTCTTTGTGCCAGAAACCCGCCTGGGTGCGCTAAAAATCGGGCAACGCGTTGAAATACAGTGCGATGGTTGCCCGGCAGCGGTATCCGCCACCATCCGCTTCATCAGCACCACGGCGGAATACACGCCGCCCATTTTATAATACAGCGAGAAGAGTCGCCACCGGCTGATCTATATGGTGGAAGCCTGGCCAGCGACGAAAAATGACGTCCAGTTGCACCCCGGTCAGCCGGTGAGCGTTTCGTTACACACCCCTCAGAAATGAGCAGTGAGTCCGCCATTGATGTGCGTGGCTTGAGTAAATCGTTTGGTGACAAGCACGTCGTCAATGATTTAAACCTGACGGTGGAAAAAGGCGAGATTTTTGGCTTTTTAGGTCCCAATGGCAGCGGTAAAACCACCGTCATCCGGATGCTTTGCGGCCTGCTGACGCCGGATGTCGGAAGCGGCACCTGTCTGGGTTTTGATGTGCTCAGCCAAAGCGCTGAAATCAAGAAACAAGTGGGTTACATGACCCAGCGTTTCAGTTTTTACGAAGATCTGTCCATACGCGAAAACCTCGACTTTGTTGCGCGCCTGTATGACATGCCCAACCGCAAGCAAACCGTGCAGGCTGGCATGGCAGACTTGGGACTGATGGATCGGGCGGACCAGTTGGCGGGTACGCTCTCGGGCGGCTGGAAACAGCGGTTGGCGTTGGCAGCCTGCATGCAGCATCGTCCGCGACTGCTTCTGCTGGACGAGCCCACTGCAGGTGTCGACCCCAAGGCGCGGCGAGATTTCTGGGATGAATCCATCGGCTGGCGGAACAGGGCATCAGCGTACTGGTATCGACTCACTACATGGATGAAGCGGCACGCTGTCACCGCCTGGCCTACATCGCTTATGGCCATATGCTGGCGTCAGGCACTCCGGAAGCGCTCATTGCCCAAAGTGGCCTCGCCTCTTTCTCGGTTAAAGACAATTCCTCTGCCTTGGCTGAACGCCTGCGAAAACTGCCGGGTGTGCAGCAGGTGGTCGCCATGGGCAATGTATTTAGCGTCAGCGGCCAGGACGGCGCGTTGATCGAGGCGGGCCTCGCCGGTTTGCCAGAAGTCCGGTTTGAGCGAACAGACACGGGGCTGGAACAAGTCTTTATCCAGCTCATGGAAAACGTACAGGACGCCGCGCCATGAAATCCCCACTGGCCTGGCATCGTTTGTGGGCCATCGTGCTGAAGGAGTTTGTGCAAATGCGGCGCGACCGCATCACCTTTGCCATGATGGTGGGCATACCCGTGATGCAATTGATTCTGTTCGGCTTTGCCATCAATACCGATCCCAAGCGCCTGCCCACCGTGGTTTTCAATGCCAGCCCCAGTGCGTATACACGCAGCTTTGTTGCCAGCCTGGAAAACAGTGGCTATTTTGATGTGCTCACCTCACCCGCCACCGTCGCCGAAGCGCGCGAAGCCATGGCTATCGGCGATGTGCAGTTCATCGTCTCGATCCCGCCGGATTTTTCACGACAGATGGTGCGGGGCGAGAATCCGGCGCTGTTACTGGAAGCCGATGCCTCCGATCCGGCGGCCACCGGTAACGCCATCTCCGCCCTGAATAGACTTAACCAGAGTGCCTTGCAGCACGACCTGAAAGGCATCTTGGCCACGCTCGGCACCGCGCCGCCGCCTTTCGAAATCCGCGTCCAGCGCAACTACAATCCCGAAGGCATCACCCAATACAATATCGTCCCCGGCCTGATGGGCACCATCCTCACCATGACCCTGATCATGATGACCGGCATGGCCATGACCCGCGAACTGGAACGCGGCACCATGGAGAACCTGCTGGCTTTTCCCGTACACCCGCTGGAAGTGATGATCGGGAAAATCCTGCCCTACATCATGGTGGGCTACATTCAGGTGGCAGTCATACTCATAGCAGCCTACTTTTTATTCAGCGTGCCGATCGTGGGCAGCCTGACCTTGTTGCTGGCCTGCGTGCTGATCTTTCTGGCCGCCAACCTCACCGTCGGCATGATGTTTTCCACCATCGCCAAGAGCCAGTTGCAGGCCATGCAGATGACCTTCTTCTTTTTCCTGCCATCCCTGCTGCTGTCCGGCTTCATGTTCCTCTTCCGCGGGATGCCCGTCTGAGCCCAGTTCATTGGCGAAGGCTTGCCGCTCACGCACTTCCTGCGCATCGTGCGCGGCATTATGCTCAAGGGCAACGGCTGGACCGAAACCTGGCCCAATGTCTGGCCCATGCTGATATTCATGGTGGTGGTGATGCTGATCGGTTTCAAGCGCTACCGGAAAACGCTGGATTAAGGCGGTCACCGATTCGAACGATAATCACTTCATGCGAGTGGCTGTAATAGGGGGGAATAGCGCTTCCTTTCTTGTCGTTACTGTCAGCCCGTAATCTGTTACGTCGATCGGTTGAATCCGCAGTTATTAAACGGCTCGTGGTTGGCGTCTTTACCAATAGCATGGCTTAGGCTGGGATGAGGGCACCGTACGGTCGTGTTTCAGTCAGGTTTGGATGATGGATGGGCGTGTTGGCTCAGGTTGCGCAGTTGGCTGGGCAAGCCGACTGCGCACTGCTTCGTGTCGCGTTGAATGTCGGATGGCTTTACAGCCACAGGTGGGTGGCGGACGGTCGGTTCATGTATGTGATTGAATAATCAAGATAAGATTTATCAAGAATGAATCTTACGTGCGTCTTCTCGCTGCGGGCGACCTTTCGTCCACAGACCTTTGTCAGCGGGAGATCGGCCATGAAAATTTCACGGATGATGTTTAGTGCAGCTTTATTTTGTGCCGCAGCGGGCGCACAGGCGGTGCCGATTGTGCTGTCGGCATCCGGGGCGAATGTCGCTGCGATCCAGAGCACCGTCGAGTCGTTCCGCAGCTCGCTGGGAATGTTCAATCTTAATGTTGTTGGTTCATTCGGTAGCGGTCGTCGCGAAATCAATTGGGACGGCGTGCCCAATGGTTTTTCAGCCCCCAACAACCTGCCCGGCAATTTCTTCAATTAAATTAGCCCGCGCGGCGTTGAACTCAGCACGCCGGGCACCGGTTTTCAAGTCAGCGCGAACTCAGGCGTGGCTCCCATTGAGTTTGGCAACATCAATGCAAACTACCCGGATTTATTTACGCCTTTCAGCGCGCAGAAACGGTTCACCGCACTGGGCAGCCCCATCACCGATGTGCGCTTTTACATTCCCGGTACGGCAAACGCAGCGTTAATCAACGGCTTTGGCGTGGTATTCAGTGACGTCGACGCGTCGAACACGACGGGTATCGAACTCTTCGATGCACTCGACCAATCGCTTGGACTGTTCTACGCACCGAGTGCCGGAGGTAATCAGACTTTGTCCTTCCTGGGGGTGCGTTTCAGTGAGGGGAGCGTCGTATCGCACGTGCGCATCACCAGCGGTGACCAGATTCTTGCAGCGAATAACGTCAATTTTGATCTGGTGGTGATGGACGACTTTATTTACGGTGAACCGGTGTTGGCGCATGTGCCGGAACCATCGACATCAATGCTGATGCTATTGGGCATTGCGGTGGCCGGTGCGTGCCGCCGCTCACGTCTTGCGGCGAGTCGCTGATTTCGCTGCAGCCGCATGCAAGAATTGGCGCAAGCCAGCGTGCTGTATGTGATTCTTAAACTCAATTGAAAGCGTTGATCGATGCGGGGATGGCGTAACGCTTTGCTCAAATCGCGCTTTCACTCACCCTGCATCTGCTCCGCCAGCGCCAATTCCCGCAAGCCCTCCAGCGCCTGTTTTAACGTGGCGTTGTCGCTGTCGCGTGGATAAACCATGTAAGCGGGCAATTTGAATTGTGGCGCATCTGGCACGCGCCACAGCTGCCCCGCGTCGAGATAATGCCGCAATAATCGTTGCGGAAAATACCCGCTGCCGCCGTATGCCAGCAGTTGCTGTACGCCCAGCCAGCCGATATTGGCGACCAGGGCAGGCGGCGGTGCATCGGGGTAATGGTCGCTGAACTGGGCATGGAATTCCGGCCCCCAGTCGATATGAATGTAGCCCTCGTCCGGCCAGCCGCGTTTGAGGTCGCTGGTTACCAGTAGCAGGGTTTCATCGAACAGCGGTTCCACCACCAGGCCGGAACGTGTTGTCGGCGTGTACATCACGCCGATGTCCACGGTGCCTTCGATCAGACCTTGCATGATGTCAGCCTCGAAGCCGATTTCCAGACGCAGTGATACATCCGGCGCAGCCTGTTGCATCCAGGCCACCCAGTGCGGCAGGAATCCTTCCCACACAGCGATACGCCCGGACAGCGTCAGCACGTCGCGAAACCCTTGCGGCAGGCCGACGTCGTGATGCGCCTGTTCAACCGTGCGCACCAGATTCTTGGCATGGCGCAGGAAGCGCTTGCCGGATGGCGTGAGAACAGCGCCGTTGCGACCGCGCTGAAACAGGCGCGCGCCCAGAAGCGTTTCCAGGGTGTGGATGCGTGCACTCACGGTAGACTGGGTGACGTGCAAACGGCTGGCGGCGGCGACGAAATTGCCTGTGGCAGCGACGGTCAGAAAGGTGCGAGCGAGTTCGGTGTCCATAATGTTTGTATTGGGTTATTCGATATTAAACATCGAAATATATCGTTGGATGGATACATGAGGATTCCCTAAACTAGGCTCATCGTCAATTCTAGGAGCCTGTCATGGAGCAAACAACCGATTTCGCGACTTTGATTCCCGAGCGTGATGCTGAGGGCTATTTGATCGATTCTGCCGACTGGAATGAAGAAGTGGCCGAGGTTTTGGCACGGGACGAGAATATTGAATTGACCGATGATCACTGGGACGTCATTCGTTTCATGCGAGACTTTTACAATGAACATCAGGTCACGGCGGATGCTCGTTTCGCCATCAAGCATCTGGCCGAGCGGGTGGGGCGGGATGCGCAAAAAAGGCTGTTCGTGTTGTTCCCCTATGGCTACGTCAAGCAGGCTTGCAAGATAGCCGGCATGCGCCGCCCGCGTAACTGGAGCACGGGTTGAGATCGCTTGTCGGAGTGAATGTCCATATTAGCGCTGTCCTGACGGAGTTCGGTTTCGTGGTCACTGCACATGGGTTCTCACACGTGCATATACATCTGTCAGGTTCGAAATAGTGGTCCGCAAACTGGCTTATTCGGTTTCCGAGCGTGAACATTGGATTTCAGCCGCAGGCGGGATGGCAGGCATCCTGGCGGTGTTGTGGGTAAGCCATCTGTGGCTAGGTAGCCAGGGTGGTGTGCTTGCAGTGGCCTCGATGGGGGCTTCAGCTGTATTGTTATTTGCCGCGCCACATGGCGCGCTGTCGCAACCGTGGCCGGTATTCGGTGGGCATCTGGTTTCGGCGGTGATCGGGGTTTTTTGCGCGCGTTGGCTGGTAGACAACCCGGTTCTGGCAGCATCGCTGGCGGTGGCCTTGTCTATTGGCGTCATGTACGGCCTCCGATGTTTGCATCCACCGGGTGGTGCAACGGCTCTGTATGCCGTGATGGGCGGCGACGCGGTGCATGCGCTCGGGTACACCTATGTATTAAGCCCGGTTCTACTGAACGTGCTGGTCATCATGGTGGTGGCGGTGGTTTTCAATTTTCCATTCCACTGGCGGCGCTACCCGCAGAGTTGGCATCGTGCCGTCGTCGAGTCGAACAAGCGTGCCAACCCGCTGCAGGCAGCAGAAGAAAAAGCCATGATTCCGCACAGCGATCTGGTGTATGCACTGTCGCAGATCGATACCTTTGTCGATATCAGTGAAGAAGACTTGCAGCGCATTTACGCGCTGGCGCTGAAGCATGAAAGTACCCACCCGCATGACGCGTTGGCTACGCAGCTGGCAACCGAAACGCCTTCTTGAAACAGCAGGCGCGAATCAAGTCTTAAACAATCAAATCTGAAACGCGACCAGCAGCACCAGGCCTTCTATCAAGCCGCGCCCCCAGCGATCGCGCGGGGGGACGTATTCATCTGTCATGGCATCCAGCCGGCTTAACCAGGAAGCTAGCGCTTCACTATCTGAAGGGGATAAAAACAAACATCCCAATTCGAAATTCAGGAACAGGCTACGCAAATCCACGTTGGCCGATCCGGCCAATGCGAGGTCGTCTGCCAGCAGTGCCTTGGCATGGAGCATGGCATGGGGGACGGCTTTGATGATCGCTCCGGCCGCAACCAGTTCGCGCAGATAGCGGGCGCGCGCCAGATCTGCCATCCGGTGGTTGGAGCGTCGGGGCAGCAGCAGGCGAACCTCCACTCCGCGTCGCGCAGCCAGCACCAGTGCCTGTTGCAGGGCTTCGTCTGGAACGAAGTAGGGGGTGGCGATCCAGATACGGCATTGCGCGCTGTAGCACGCCGTCAGCATCAACTCGTGCAGCGTGTCGCGCGCGAGCGCCGGGCCGGACGGAATGACCTGCACCGTCGACAGGCCTACGGCCGCTGGCCTTTCGATATCGGCATCGGGCGTCTGCTTGCGGGCAAATGCCCAATCGGCAGAAAACACCTGTGCCATATCAGCCACGACG
>JAAFGW010000312.1 GCA_010365175.1 Sulfuriferula multivorans
AGATGCCTTGGGCGGGCAGATTGAGTTGACATGGATCGACGAAAAAAAAACCTTTCGGTCGTACGAGCTGCCAATTCATATCGGACGTGTGCGGCAGGCCGAGTTTGTCGTGAATGATCCGCGCGTATCCCGCAACCATGCCCGCATCGACTGGCGCAATGGCAGCCTGACGCTGGTCGACGTAAGTTCTTACGGCAGTTGGGTGCGGTTCTCGGGCGGCGGCTCTGACCTTTTGCTTCGACGGGAAGAGTGCGTCCTGCACGGCAAGGGCGTGATTGCCCTTGGGTCATCGTTTGCTGACCCAAGTGCGCCCACGGTGAGCTTTTCGGTTTCCTGACACCGATTTATAGATTCCCGATCAGGCCGTCACCGAAATTAATTGGGTTCATGCTCAGATAGAGCAAGCGGACCACTGCATCTGCGGCGTAACTGGTCAGCAAGGTGGAGCGCGAGGCTTCGATGCAGGCCCGCACCGTCTGCATTGAGCTGTTGGTCGTCAATAACACTTTTCCTTTTTCGTCAGCTCACTCGGCCATCAATTGTTTAACTTAACATAATATACATCGTATGAAGTACGATAGACGCTGCAGGCCGGGTTGAACTCACCAAGTCCCTTTGGGCTGGCGGGAACGAACAAATGCTGCAATCATCTCGGCCGACTCGGTTCGATTGGCACGATAAGCAAAATCGATCGCGGTCAGTCCCTGGATGTTCTTGAGCAAAGGGTCGGCACCGGCGTCGAGTAGTAGCTTCACCGCCGCGGGCGTGCCGTAGTGCGACGCCATCATGAGCGGCGTGGTGCCGTTAGGTGACGCCGCGTCAATGTAGGCGTAGTTGTCGAGCAACAAAGTCAACACCGCCAGATGCCCGTGCGTGGCGGCGTAATGCAGTGGCGCCCAGCCAGGTTTGTTGACATCGGCGCCCCGGGCGATTAGCTGCAGGCAAATCTCGGGGTAGCCTTTCAGCGAAGCCAGCATGAGCGGGCTTTCATCCTGCCGGTTGCGCGCTTCGACCTTGGTTTTGGGCCAGTTGATCAAGACAGTTGCTGCCTTGAGCGAGGGTTCGCGAACTGCGAGCATCAACGCCGGCTCACCCGCGGGATTGAGTGTATTGGCATCAAAACCGCGCTTTAGCAAGGCACTGAGAGTGGCCGCATCGTCCCGTTTGACGGCGGCAAAGAAATCATCATATGAGCCGGCATAAGACACTGAAAACCCATAGAAAACAAGAAGATAGAAAAATATCTTAAAGCATTTTCTGAAGTCAATATCAGGCTGATACTTCATGGCATAACCTCCTTGAACAAGGTCTCGAAATTGCGACTGGTAATCGCGGCGATCTGTTCCACCGGGCATTGTCTGAGTTCAGCCAACTGGGCGGCAACAAAAGGCACGAGCGAAGGATTATTGGTCTTCCCACGGTACGGAACAGGCGCCAGATAAGGGCTGTCGGTCTCGATCAGAAGACGGTCAAGGGGCACAAAAGCCGCGACATCACGCAAGTCCTGGGCGTTCTTGAAAGTCAAAATGCCCGAAAACGAAATGTAAAAGCCCAGATCGAGCGCTGCACGGGCTACCTCCGCACTTTCGGTAAAGCAGTGGAACACGCCGCCCGCGCTGCCTGTCGCTCCATCTTCACCCTCTTCCCGCAGGATTGCCAGGGTGTCGTCGGAGGCGCAGCGCGTGTGAATTACCAGTGGCTTGGTCAACTGGCGCGCCGCACGAATGTGGGTGCGAAATCGTTCGCGCTGCCACGCCATGTCGGCCACCGTGCGGTCTCCGAGGCGGTAGTAATCGAGCCCGGTTTCGCCAATGCCGACAACGCGTGGCAATTTCCCCAGGGTCAACAGGTCTTGCAGGCTGGGTTCGGTGACACCTTCGTTGTCGGGATGCACACCGACCGTCGCCCAGAAGTTGTCATGCCCGATTGCCAATGCGTGAACGGCTGGAAACTCCTCCAGCGTG
>JAAFGW010000019.1 GCA_010365175.1 Sulfuriferula multivorans
CGTTGATGAAGCTGGATTTACCCGCTGGCGTGGATGTAGAAATCAAGTTGTAAAAATCAAGGGGTGCAGGTATACTGCGGCCCCTTCAGTAGTATCAATAGTCGCCGGTCAATAGTAATCGGCACCTAAAAACCTTGTGAGTGGCTTTGGTCACTTGCTTGAGATAGGACATACAAAAATGAGTATCGGGCTCGTTGGCCGTAAGGTCGGCATGACCCGCGTTTTCACTGAGAGCGGCGCGTCCGTTCCGGTGACAGTGCTGGAAATGTCAAACAATCGTGTGACGCAAGTGCGCACGTCAGAAAATGACGGTTATTCCGCTGTGCAGGTTGCCTATGGCACGCGCCGCAATAGCCGCGTTACCAAAGCTCAGGCAGGCCATTTTGCAAAAGCCGGTGTGGACGCAGCTGAGTTGATGCGCGAGTTTCGCGTGTCGGCAGATGAAGCGGCTCAATACCAGGCGGGTGCAGCGGTCTCTGTTGAAGTATTTTCAGCTGGGCAAAAAGTGGATGTCACCGGTGTGACGCAGGGCAAAGGCTTTGCAGGCACCATCAAGCGCCATAACTTCAGATCCCAGGGTGATAGCCACGGTAACTCCCGTTCGCACAACGTGCCGGGCTCTATCGGTATGGCGCAGGATCCGGGTCGTGTTTTCCCCGGCAAGCGGATGTCTGGCCATATGGGTGCGGTGACCTGTACCAAGCAGAATCTTGAAGTCGTGCGTGTGGACGTTGAGCGTGGTTTGGTGCTGTTGAAAGGCGCTGTTCCGGGTTCTAAGGGTGGTCATGTCGTGGTACGCCCGGCAGTGAAGGGGGGTGCTTAATGGATTTAACTGTCATTGACGATAAGGGTCAACAGGTTACCAGTCTTGCTGCATCCGATGAAACCTTCGGTCGTGAGTATAACGAAGCGCTGGTTCATCAGCTGGTAACGGCTTTTCAGGCCAATGCGCGTAGTGGCAACCGGGCGCAGCAAACGCGTGCCGAGGTTACTGCTTCCACACACAAGCCGTGGCGACAAAAGGGTACTGGCCGTGCACGTGCGGGCCGTACCTCGAGCCCAATATGGCGCGGAGGTGGTGTCGCGCATCCGAACAAGGCGAATGAAAACTTCGAGCATAAAGTTAACCGCAAGATGTATCGCGCAGGTTTGGCGACGATCCTGTCGCAGTTGGCGCGTGAAGGTAAGCTGAAAGTTGTCGAAAGCTTGGGTATTGACTCCCCCAAGACCAAGCTTCTTGCAGACAAGCTGAAATCAATGGGCTATGGCAAGGTCATGATCATTGCGGATAATGTGGATGACAATTTGTGGTTGTCGTCGCGTAATCTGCCCAACGTTTATGTGGTTGAGCCGCATCAGGCTGACCCATGGAGTTTGGTCAAATTCAGTAACGTGCTGATCACCAAAGCGGCGGTCAAGCAGTTTGAGGAGATGGTGTGATGAGTGAGATCAGTCAAGAGCGGATGCTCAAAGTCATTCTCGCGCCAGTGATCTCTGAAAAGAGCACGCGCATTGCTGACAAGCTGAATCAGGTTGTGTTTCGTGTTTTGCGCGATGCGACCAAGCAAGAAATTAGTGCTGCAGTTTCCAACCTGTTCAAGGTTGAGGTAACGGGCGTCCAGGTGCTGAACGTCAAGGGTAAGGTCAAGCGTTCTGGTCGTGTCACGGGTCGACGTGACCACTGGAAGAAGGCCTATGTCACCTTGAAGCAGGGTCAAGATATTGACTTCGCGTCCGGTCAGTAAGGGAGAACAAAATGGCATTGATTAAAGTTAAACCCACTTCCCCCGGCCGCCGTGCGGTCGTCAAGGTTGTTACAGCCGGCCTGCATAAAGGTAAACCGGTTGCGGCACTGCTCGAACCTCAAAAGCGCGGTTCTGGTCGTAATAACAACGGGCATATTACGGTGCGTCACAAAGGTGGCGGCCATAAGCAGCATTACCGGCTGGTGGATTTCCGTCGCAGCAAGGACGGGATTCCGGCAAAGGTTGAGCGGATTGAATACGATCCCAACCGGTCCGCGCATCTGGCTTTGTTGTGTTATGCCGATGGTGAGCGTTGTTACATTATTGCCCCGCGTGGGATTGCAGCAGGTGCGCAATTGTTGAGCGGTGCTGATGCTCCGATCAAAGCGGGTAACTGCTTGCCGCTGCGTGGCATTCCAGTGGGTAGTACGGTCCACTGTGTTGAGATGATGCCGGGCAAGGGTGCGCAAATCGCACGTTCTGCCGGCACCTCTGTTCAGCTATTGGCGCGCGAAGGGGCTTATGCCCAGCTGCGCTTGCGGTCGGGGGAGATCCGCAAGGTGCACGTTGATTGCCGTGCCACCCTGGGTGAAGTCGGTAATGAAGAGCACAGCCTGCGTTCAATCGGAAAAGCCGGTGCTAACCGCTGGCGTGGTATTCGCCCAACCGTTCGCGGTGTGGTGATGAACCCTTGTGATCACCCGCACGGTGGTGGTGAAGGTAAAACTGCAGCGGGCCGTCATCCGGTCAGCCCGTGGGGTACGCCTACCAAGGGCTATCGTACCCGCAGCAACAAGCGCACCACCAACATGATTGTCCGCCGCCGCAACGCGCGCTGATTGAGGTAGAAATATATGGCACGTTCTATTAAAAAAGGCCCTTTTGTTGATGGGCATTTGCTGAAGAAAATCGAAGCAATTCGCGGCACAAGTGACAAGCGTCCGGTTAAAACCTGGTCACGTCGCTCAACCGTACTGCCGGACTTCATCGGTGTGACGATTGCAGTGCATAACGGTCGCCAGCATATTCCGGTGTTCATTACCGAGAACATGGTTGGGCATAAACTGGGTGAATTCTCCCTGACGCGCACCTTCAAAGGCCACGTCGCGGATAAGAAAGCGAAGAGATAAGGAGCCGCATGATGGAAGTTTCTGCAATTTTGCGTGGTACCCGCCTCTCCGCTCAGAAAGGCCGTCTTGTTGCTGACCAGATTCGCGGTCTGCGCGTTGAAAAGGCGTTGAACATTCTGGCATTCAGCCCCAAAAAGGGTGCGGAGATCATTAAGAAAGTGCTGGAGTCGGCGATAGCCAATGCTGAGCACAATGAGGGTGCCGATATTGACAGCCTCAAGGTCAAGACGATTTATCTTGACCAGGGTTCAGTGCTCAAGCGCTTCACAGCGCGTGCCAAAGGCCGCGGCAACCGTATTAGTAAACCTACTTGTCACATTACTGTGACCGTTGGGGATTAAGGAAGCGCTATGGGACAAAAAATACATCCAATTGGTTTCCGTCTTGGCATTCAGCGTATCTGGACGGCAAAATGGTACGCTTCGGACAAAAATTTCTCCACCATGTTGCTGGAGGACATCAAGGTTCGTGACTACCTGAAGAAGAAGCTGGCCCATGCGTCGGTTTCCAAGGTGTTGATCGAACGTCCTGCCAAGAATGCACGTATTACCATCTTCAGTGGACGCCCAGGTGTTGTCATTGGTAAAAAGGGTGAGGACATTGAAGTGCTGCGCAGTGAATTGGCGCGACTGATGTCAGTGCCGGTGCATGTCAATATCGAAGAAGTGCGCAAACCGGAAACGGATGCGCAGATAATGGCCGATGGCATAGCGCAACAGTTGGAAAAGCGGGTAATGTTTCGTCGTGCCATGAAGCGCTCGATGCAGAATGCAATGCGTTTGGGTGCGCTGGGCGTCAAAATCATGAGCTCGGGTCGTTTGAACGGTGCAGAGATCGCTCGTAAAGAGTGGTATCGCGAAGGTCGCGTACCGCTGCATACCTTGCGCGCCGAGATTGATTATGGGTTTGCAGAAGCCAAAACCACCTACGGCATCATCGGTATTAAGGTGTGGGTCTACAAAGGCGACGCACTAACACGTGGTGAACAACCCGCAGCAGTCGAGCATGAAAAGCGCGGCAAGAAACCAGGAGTGAAACATGCTGCAGCCAGCTAGAAGAAAATACCGCAAAGAGCAGAAAGGCCGTAACACAGGTCTGGCGACCCGCGGTGCCGATGTGAGTTTCGGTGATTTTGGACTGAAGGCCGTGGGCCGGGGTCGTCTGACCGCGCGCCAGATTGAGGCTGCACGTCGTGCCATGACGCGCCACATTAAGCGGGGCGGTCGTATCTGGATTCGCATATTCCCGGATAAACCGATTTCGCGTAAACCTGCAGAAGTTCGCATGGGTAACGGTAAAGGCGCGCCCGAGTATTACGTGGCTGAAATCCAGCCGGGCAAAGTTTTGTACGAAATGGATGGCGTAAACGAAGAACTGGCACGTGAGGCTTTCCGCCTGGCTGCTGCCAAGTTACCGATTGCGACGACATTTGTTACCCGCATGATCGGGAGCTGAGTGATGAATACAAAAGATATGCGCGGCAAGGATGCCGCAGGATTGAAGCAGGAACTTGAGTCCCTGCTGCGAGCCCACTTTGCGCTGCGTATGCAGGTGGCCACACAGCAATCAACCAAGACTGCAGATTTGGGCAAGCTTCGTCGCGATATTGCCCGGGTTAAGACCATAATGCGCGAAAAGGCAGGTCAAGCATGACTGAAATTAATAAGTCCGTACGTACCCTGACCGGGCGTGTTGTCAGTGACAAGATGAACAAAACCGTTACGGTTCTGGTTGAGCGTCGAGTCAAGCATCCGTTGATTGGCAAGGTTATCCGCCTGTCGAAGAAATATCACGCCCATGATGAAAACAATGAGTTTCACGAGGGTGATATGGTCCAAATCGAGGAGTCGCGCAAGTTATCGCGCACCAAAGCATGGGCTGTGAGTAAATTACTTGAGCGTGCACGCGTTTAAAGCTTGCGTGAAGCTTAAAAAATCAGTATAGTTCTGCGTTTTCCGGTTGGTGAGCCGGTTGGTTTTAGTCCGGTTCGCCGACTCAAGTAATTCTGCGATTGCAGAGTTTTCTCCCGAACGGGATCCAAAACTGGCCGCCGCTATGTTTGATTAAAAAGCGTGGTGGATTAAGTTGGAGATAATTAAATGATTCAGATGCAGTCCGTATTGGACGTAGCAGACAACACTGGTGCACGCTCGGTTATGTGTATCAAAGTGCTGGGCGGCAGTCATCGCCGTTATGCAAGTGTGGGCGACATTATCAAGGTCACCATCAAGGATGCGGCTCCACGTGGCCGTGTTAAAAAAGGCGACATTTACAACGCTGTGGTGGTTCGTACCGCCAAGGGTGTGCGTCGTCCTGATGGTTCGTTGGTGCGCTTTGATGGCAACGCTGCTGTGCTGCTTAACAACAAATTAGAGCCAATCGGTACCCGTATCTTCGGGCCGGTTACCCGTGAGTTGCGTAACGAGAAGTTCATGAAGATCGTCTCGCTTGCGCCCGAGGTTCTGTGAGAGGTAATCATGGCACGTATTCGTAAAAGCGATCAGGTGATCGTGTTAACCGGCAAAGACAAGGGCAAGCGTGGCACAGTGCTGCGTGTGCTTGATGATGGTCATCTGCTTATAGAGGGTGTGAATCGGGTTAAGAAGCACCAGAAACCCAATCCCATGCGCAATATACAAGGTGGAATCATCGAAAAAGAGATGCCGATCCAGGCTTCTAATGTCGCATTGTTTAATGTGGCTACTCAGAAGGCTGATCGCGTTGGTTCCAAGGTGCTGGAGGACGGCCGCAAAGTGCGTGTTTTTAAGTCCAATGGCGAAATGGTTGACGCACAGGGGTAATCATGGCGCGTTTTCAAGATTTATATCGTGAGACGGTAGTGCCCAAACTGGTTGAACAGTTTGGCTATAAGTCCGTTATGGAAGTTCCGCGTATCCAGAAGATCACGCTGAATATGGGTGTGGGTGAAGCGGTGGCCGATAAGAAGGTCATGGATCATGCGGTATCTGACATGCAAAAAATTGCTGGTCAGAAGCCGGTCGTGACCAAGTCGAAAAAGTCGATTGCAGGCTTTAAGATTCGTGACAACTATCCCGTAGGCTGCATGGTCACATTGCGCCGTGGGCAAATGTATGAATTCCTGGATCGTTTGGTAACCGTGGCTATGCCGCGTGTGCGTGACTTCCGTGGGGTGTCTGGGAAATCTTTTGATGGCCGTGGCAACTACAACATGGGTGTCAAAGAGCAGATTATTTTCCCGGAAATCGAGTACGACAAGATTGATGCGATTCGTGGTATGAACATTACGATCACCACCACCGCCAAGACTGATGATGAAGCGCGGGCACTGCTTGCCGCCTTCCGTTTCCCGTTCAAGAATTGAGGTAGGCATGGCCAAATTATCCTTGATTAATCGTGAAGTAAAACGTGCTCGCATGGTGAAGAAATATGCTGCCAAGCGTGCCGAAATCAAAGCGGTAATCAGCAATTCGCAAACCACCGATGAAGATCGTATGGCGGCCTACCTGGCCTTGCAGCAGCTCCCACGTGATTCCAGTCCTGTTCGTCAGCGTAATCGCTGCCAGCTGACCGGACGTCCGCGTGGCGTGTTTAGCAAGTTTGGCTTGGGACGTAGCAAGCTGCGTGAATATGCGATGCGGGGCGAAATCCCGGGCATCGTCAAGGCAAGCTGGTAAGGGGTAGACGATATGAGTATGAGTGATCCCATCGCGGACATGTTGACCCGCATACGCAATGCGCAAGCGGTCGAAAAAGCAATCGTTACGATGCCTTCTTCCAAGGTCAAAGTGGCTATAGCAAAAGTGTTGCAAGACGAAGGTTATATTGATGGTTTCGCCATTCGTGGCGAGGCTGGTAAACCAGAGCTTGAATTGCAGCTTAAATATTACGCAGGACGTCCAGTTATTGAACGCATTGAGCGTGTCAGTAAACCCGGTCTGCGTGTGTACAAGGGTGCAGAAGACTTGCCTCGTGTGATGAATGGTTTGGGTGTCGCAATCGTATCCACTTCGAGTGGTGTCATGACTGATCGCCATGCGCGCGCCAAAGGCGTTGGCGGTGAAGTTCTGTGCGTGGTTGCGTAAGTAAGGAACATATATGTCACGCGTAGCTAAAAATCCTATTACTGTGCCGCAAGGCGTCGAAGTGACGCTTGGTCACGCAATCTCGGTTAAGGGCCCGCTTGGGGTCATCGACCAGGCAATGTCAAGTGACGTGTCGGTTGCTCTAAAAGATGGTGTGCTGACTTTTGCGCCCACCAGCACCAGTATTCAGTCGAACGCAATGGCTGGAACAATGCGTGCTTTGGTAAATAACATGGTCCAGGGCGTTTCCAAGGGCTTTGAGAAAAAACTGAATCTGGTCGGCGTCGGTTATCGTGCGCAGGCTCAAGGTGATGCATTAAATTTGACGTTAGGCTTTTCCCATCCTGTCGTGCACAAAATGCCGGTAGGAATCAAAGTGGAAACACCGACTCAGACTGAAATTGTGATCAAGGGTATTAATCGCCAGGTCGTTGGGCAGGTAGCTGCTGATGTACGTGCTTATCGTCCACCAGAGCCTTACAAGGGCAAAGGGGTTCGTTATAGCGACGAAGTGGTTATCAAGAAAGAGACCAAGAAGAAGTAAGGCTTAAGGACAGATAATGAACACCAAGCAATCACGGATTCGCAGAGCGCGCAAAACCCGCGCCAAAATCGCGGCCGTCAAGGCGATCCGCCTTGCAATACTCCGCACCAATACGCATATCTATGCGCAGATTATTTCAGCGGATGGTGGCACAGTTATTGCCAGTGCCTCCACCAACGACAAAGAGATGCGCAGTCTTGTACCCAACGGCGGCAATGTTGCTGCTGCGACAGCTGTAGGCAAGCGCCTGGCCGAAAAAGCCAAGGGTTTGGGAATTGAAAAAGTGGCCTTCGATCGTGCTGGCTTCAAGTTCCATGGGCGTGTTAAAGCCCTGGCTGAATCAGCCCGCGAAGGCGGTTTGGTATTTTAACGAGGCAGAAATCAGATGGCCCGTACAGCACCTAATAGTAACGAAGAGCGCGGCGACGGTTTGCGCGAAAAGATGATTTCGATCAACCGAGTCACCAAAGTGGTGAAAGGTGGACGAATCATGGGTTTTGCCGCATTGACCGTAGTCGGTGATGGAGATGGCGGAATCGGCATGGGCAAGGGTAAATCCCGTGAAGTGCCGGTAGCCGTTCAGAAGGCTATGGAAGAAGCGCGACGCAAGTTGGTGAAAATCAACCTGAAAAGCGGGACGTTCCATCACACGGTTATTGGCCAACATGGCGCCTCGCGTGTGTTGATTCAGCCCGCGTCTGAAGGTACCGGCATTATTGCTGGCGGTGCGATGCGTGCCGTGTTCGAAGTCATGGGTGTACAGAACGTGCTGGCGAAATGCTTGGGTTCCACTAACCCCTATAACGTCGTTCGCGCAACAATTGATGGCCTGCTGAAGATGTCTACGCCTTCAGAAATTGCCGCCAAGCGCGGCAAGTCTATCGAAGACATCACGGGGTAAGTCATGGCTGAGATCAAAAAAATCAAAGTGACGCAGGTCAAAAGCCTGATTGGAACCAAGCAAGCACATCGTGCGTGTGTTCGCGGTTTGGGTTTGCGTCGTATGCATCAAACTGTTGAAGTGCTGGATACGCCGGAAAACCGCGGAATGATTACCAAAGTTGCGTATCTGGTGAAGTGCGAGGCTTAAATGGAACTAAATACTATTAAACCGGCTGATGGCGCGAAGAAAAATAAGCGTCGTTTGGGTCGTGGAATCGGTTCGGGTCTGGGCAAGACGGCAGGTCGCGGTCACAAGGGCCAGAAGTCTCGTTCAGGTGGCTTTCACAAGGTTGGCTTTGAGGGCGGTCAAATGCCTATGCAGCGCCGCTTGCCTAAGCGTGGCTTTGTCTCGCTGACCAAGGCCGACACCGCTCGTGTTCGTGTAAGTGAGCTGGCGTCTATCAGCGTCGACGAAATCGATTTGCTGGTACTGAAGCAGGCTGGAGTAATTAAAGGATCGGTTACCGCAGCGCGTATTTACCTCGCGGGCGAGATCACCAAGCCAGTCAAATTGCGCGGTATTGCCGTAACCAAAGGTGCACGCGCTGCTATTGAAGCAGCTGGCGGCAGCATCGCCGAGTAAGTTTCGAGGAAACACGCTTTGGCAACGCCTAAAACTGGTTTGAACAAATTTGGTGACCTCAAGCGCAGGCTGCTATTTCTGCTTGGCGCCTTGATTGTTTACCGGATCGGGACATTTATCCCGGTTCCTGGAATCGATCCTTTGGTGTTGGATCAATTGTTCAAGTCGCAGCAAAACGGTATTTTGGGCATGTTCAACATGTTTTCAGGCGGTGCGCTTTCGCGCTTCAGTCTGTTTGCTTTGGGGATCATGCCGTATATCTCGGCGTCTATCATCGTGCAGTTGATGACGACTGTGTCGCCCAAGCTTGAAGCACTCAAAAAAGAGGGTGAATCAGGGCGCCGCAAGATTACGCAATACACGCGTTATGGAACCTTGTTTCTGGCCGTTTTTCAGGCCTTGGGAATATCCATAGCGCTGGAGTCCCAGTCGGGATTGGTGCTTGATCCCGGTATGGCTTTTCGTTTGATTGCTGTTTGTACGTTGACCGCCGGAACAATGTTTTTGATGTGGTTGGGTGAGCAGATCACCGAGCGTGGTTTGGGTAACGGCATCTCGATCATAATTTTCGCAGGGATCACTGCGGGTTTGCCACATGCCATTGGTGGCACGCTCGAGCTGACTCGTACCGGTGCTTTTTCAATTCCGCTCGTTTTAATGCTGTTTGTTGCGGTATTGCTGGTAACTGCTTTGGTTGTGTTTGTTGAACGTGGTCAACGCAAGATTCTGGTGAATTATGCCAAGCGCCAGGTTGGGAAGATGGTAGTTGGGGGTCAAAGCTCACACCTGCCACTGAAATTAAATATGGCTGGCGTGATTCCTCCGATTTTCGCCTCGAGTATTATTCTATTTCCCGCTACCTTGGCCGGATGGTTTGGAAGTGGTCGCGGAATGAGCTGGCTAAAAGACATAGGCGCAACTTTGTCGCCCGGTCAACCCGTTTATGTTTTGTTTTATGCGTTAGCGATCATATTCTTTTGTTTTTTCTACACGGCCCTTGTCTTCAACCCCAAGGAAACTGCAGATAATCTGAAGAAAAGCGGTGCTTTTGTCCCGGGCATTCGTCCGGGCGAGCAGACTGCCCGTTACATCGATAAGATTTTGACCCGCCTGACACTGGTTGGAGCGATCTACATTACTTTAGTGTGTTTGCTGCCTGAGTTTCTGATTCTGAAGTGGAATGTACCGTTCTATTTTGGTGGTACATCACTGTTAATTATTGTCGTTGTGACCATGGATTTCATGGCGCAAGTGCAAGCTTATGCAATGTCCCATCAGTACGAGGGCATGTTGAAGAAAGCTAACTTTAAAAATGGTTTGGCTGGGCGCTAATGTCTAAAGAGGACGTCATCCAGATGCAGGGTGAAGTGCTTGAAAACCTGCCAAATGCGACATTTCGAATCAAGTTGGAAAATGACCATGTTTTATTGGGTCATATCTCCGGAAAAATGCGAATGCACTATATTCGGATTCTGCCTGGAGACAAGGTGACAGTTGAACTGACGCCTTATGATTTAACTAAAGCCCGGATCGTCTTCCGAGCAAAGTAATTTTAATCGGTGGCGTGCTGCCGGGCGAATGGAGAGAAACATGAGAGTGCAAGCTTCTGTCAAAAAGATGTGTCGTAAATGCAAAATTGTACGTCGCAAGGGTGTTGTACGTGTGATTTGTGATGAACCACGTCACAAGCAACGCCAAGGATAACTTGTGCGGCACACTAAGTTTGAATTCGAGCCTGCCTGTAATTCGGTAGGCGTGTTATAATGTTTTGTTTTGCGTTCGGAGCTCGGTAAATGGCTCGTATTGCTGGGGTTAATATCCCGAATCATCAACACACGGTTATCGCGTTAACCGCCATATTTGGTATCGGCAGGACTACGTCCGGCAAGATCTGTGAAGCAGCGGGCATCGCCCATGCTGCTAAGATCAAGGATTTGTCCGAGCCCGAAATGGAGCGCTTGCGCGAAGGTGTGGCACAGTTCACGGTCGAGGGTGACCTCCGGCGTGAAATTACCATGAACATCAAGCGTTTGATGGATTTGGGCTGCTACCGCGGCTTCCGTCATCGCAAGGGTTTGCCAACGCGCGGTCAACGTACACGTACCAATGCGCGTACTCGCAAGGGCCCGCGCAAGGCCATCAGGAAATAAAGGTTAACCATGGCAACGAAACCAGCTACGCGCGTGCGCAAAAAGGTTAAGAAGAATGTCGCTGAAGGAATTGCGCACATTCATGCTTCTTTTAATAACACTATCGTGACGATCACTGATCGTCAGGGTAACGCTCTGTCATGGGCGACAGCGGGTGGGGCGGGCTTTAAAGGCTCGCGCAAATCCACACCGTTTGCTGCGCAGGTTGCAGCTGAAAATGCAGGCAAGATGGCGCAGGAATGCGGTGTCAAAAACCTGGAAGTTCGGATCAAGGGCCCCGGTCCTGGCCGTGATTCCACTGTGCGAGCGCTCAACGCGCTGGGATTCAAGATCCTTTCGATCTCTGATGTCACCCCGATTCCGCACAACGGTTGCCGTCCCTCCAAAAAGCGTCGTATCTAATCCAAGGGTAAATCATGGCTCGTAATCTTGATCCCAAATGCCGTCAGTGTCGCCGTGAAGGCGAGAAGCTCTTTCTCAAGGGCGAAAAATGTTTTACTGACAAATGTGCAATTGAGCGTCGTCCCTATGCGCCTGGTCAACATGGCCAGAAGAGCGGTGCACGTTTGTCCGGTTATGGCGTGCAACTGCGTGAAAAGCAGAAGATCCGTCGTATCTATGGCGTATTGGAAGGCCAATTCCGTCTGACATACAAGAAAGCCGACAGCCGCAAGGGTGTGACCGGTGAAAACCTGTTGTCCATTCTCGAGTCGCGTCTCGACTCCGTATGTTACCGCATGGGTTTTGGTGCTTCGCGCACGGAAGCACGTCAAGTACTGCGTCACAACGGCATCATGGTAAATGGTCGTCGGGTCAATATTCCGTCATATCAGGTTCGTGCTGGTGATGTGGTCGAAGTAGCCGAAAAGGCAAAGCTGCATTTGCGCGTCAAGGCTGCGTCTGAAGCCGCCGCTGCACGTGGTTATCCTGAGTGGGTTGAGGTTGACACCAAGGCCTTCAAAGGTACTTACAAGGCTGCTCCGCTACGCTCAGAATTGCCATCAACGATCAATGAATCGTTGGTTGTCGAGCTCTACTCTAAATAAGCTGGCTGGGTCGTTGTGACCGTGTCTTAAGGAAATGCACTCTATGCAAAGCGCTACCGAATTTCTCAAGCCGCGAATTGTGGAGGTTGACCGTGCCTCTCCGCTGTCTGCCAAAGTCATTATGGAGCCTTTCGAGCGTGGTTACGGCCATACGCTCGGCAATGCGCTACGCCGTATTTTGTTGTCTTCGATGGTGGGGTATGCGCCTACCGAAGTCACCATTAGCGGCGTCGTACATGAGTATTCAACGATCGAAGGCGTGCAGGAAGACGTCGTTGATATTCTGTTGAATCTCAAAGGCATCGCTTTCAAGATGCACGGCAAGTCTGAAGCCATTTTGAAAGTGTCAAAGTCCGGCGAAGGCGTAGTGACTGCTGGCGATATCGAAGTCGGTCATGACATCGAAGTGCTGAACCCGGATCATGTGATTGCTCATCTGACCAAGGGTGGCAAACTCGACATGGAAATTAAGGTCGAGAGCGGTCGGGGTTATCAACCCGCTACGATGCGCAAGGTTTCGGAAGAAACCCGCACAGTCGGTTCTATCCTGGTTGATGCGTCATTCAGCCCGGTTCGTCGCGTTTCTTATTCGGTTGAAAGCGCTCGTGTAGAGCAGCGCACCGACCTGGACCGTCTGGTTATCGATATCGAAACCAATGGCGTGGTTGAGCCCGAAGAAGCTGTTCGTACGGCTGCACGTATTCTGGTCAATCAGCTGTCAGTGTTTGCCGATCTAGAAGGCACTCCAGCTGAATCCGAAACCCCGCGTTCACCGCAGGTTGATCCAATGCTGTTGCGTCCGGTTGATGATCTGGAACTGACGGTTCGTTCGGCAAATTGCCTGAAAGCAGAAAACATCTACTTTATCGGCGATTTGATTCAACGTTCCGAGTCTGAATTGTTGCGGACCCCAAATTTGGGCCGTAAATCGTTGAATGAAATCAAGGATGTGCTTGCATCCAAGAGTCTTTCTTTGGGTATGAAACTTGAGAACTGGCCCCCCGCTGGTCTTGAGCGCCCCTGAATTTTTTAATTACACAACCAAAATAAAGTGCGGGTTGCCTTGGCTGGCAGCTTAGCCCAAGAATACGAATTGAAAGGAAGTTGCCATGCGTCATCGTCAGTCAAACCGAAAACTTAATCGCACCACCAGCCATCGCTTGGCCATGTTTCGTAACATGACCGTATCTTTGCTTAGACACGAAGTGATCAAGACTACGTTGCCCAAAGCCAAAGATTTGCGCCGCTTTGTAGAGCCGCTTATTACTTTAGGCAAAGTACCTTCACTGGCTAATCATCGATTGGCATTTGATCGCTTGCGCGACCGTGAAATCGTTATCAAACTGTTTGCTGAACTCGGCCCTCGCTACAAGACGCGCCCGGGTGGTTACCTGCGTATTCTCAAGTATGGTTTCCGTAACGGTGACAATGCACCGATGGCATTAGTTGAATTGGTTGACCGTCCGGACACAGATACGGTAGCAGTAGAAGCCGAATAAGTTAACTTGCTTTAACACTAGAATCAGCCGGGGAGTCCCGGCTTTTTCTTGCCTGCTGCAAACGTAGTGTCGCGTCAGCTTGTTTTAACAGCGGAGGGCTTGACTTGCTTCTCACTGGTTCGATCAGGCATAGTGCTTTCACGATTTTCCATTATTGACTCGGCACGATTTATTCGTGAACTTTATGGATGGGTTTTTGTCCGAGATGCATGGACAAAGAAGATGCGAGAACACAAACACGGGTCGAGCTTTTCACGCGGCGCAAAGAAGTCATGCGCCTGCACAGGAAAGGCTACGCAATCATGCAACTGGTTGAGTTAAGCGGGCTGAGTTGGTCAGCCGTTCGGGTGGCGCTTGATCTATATGAAGCGGGTGGCGTGGCGGCGCTCAAGCCTGACGCACGCGGCAGACGCGCAGGCACGGGTCGTAGTCTCTCCGCAGAACAAGAACAGGCGTTGCAGAAGATCATCTGCGACAAGCGCCCGGAACAATTGAAGATGGATTTCTTCCTGTGGAGCCGTCCCGCAGTCAAAGAACTGATCGAACGCGAGTGTGGCATCACGCTCTCGGTGCGTTCGGTGGGGCAATATCTGGCACGCTGGGGTTTCACCCCGCAGAAACCCATCAAACGCGCCTACGAACAACGTCCCGAAGCGGTACAGCAATGGCTGGATGAGGAATACCCGGCCATTGAAGCACGCGCCAAGGCAGAGAGCGGGGAGATTCACTGGGGCGATGAAACCGCCCTGGTCAACACCGATGTTCGAGGCCGCAGCTACGCGCCAATGGGCAAGACCCCGGTGGCCTACATCGTGGGCGGTACCCGGCAAAAGCTGTCGATGATCGCCACCGTGACCAACCAGGGCAAGACCCGCTGGATGATCATCGACGACGCATTCAACTCAGACCGGTTGATTGAGTTTCTGGAAGCGCTGATCCAGGATGCGGGCAAAAAAGTGTTCCTGATTCTGGACAACCTGCGTGTCCATCACAGCAAACCAGTGAAAGCGTGGCTGGCGGAACGGGAAGAAAAAATCGAGGTGTTCTACCTACCCAGCTACAGCCCTGAGCTGAATCCGGAAGAGCGACTCAACGCCGACCTGAAATAGGTGATTCGCACCAAAGCGCCTGCACGTACCAAAGCTAAACTCTGGGATGCCACAACCGAACACATGACAATGCTCGCCAAATCGCCGGAGCGGGTTAAAGCCTACTTCCAAGACCCGTATGTAAAGTACGCAGCATCATGAATAAATCGTGCCGAATCAATAGGAAAGCCAGTGATAATTCTTTTTACCGATTTTGGAATACGCGATCCGTATGTAGGGCAGATCAAGGCCCGCATTGCCGAGTTTGCCCCTGCTCAGATCGTCGTGGACTTGTTGCATGAAGTGCCTGACTACAATCCCCATGCAGGGGCTCATTTATTGGCTGCTTTTGCTGCAGGTTTCCAGCCGGGGAGTGTGTTTCTTGCCGTCGTAGACCCTGGCGTAGGCACGCCGCGTGGCGGTGTTGTCGTGATGGCGGGAGGCCGCTGGTATGTTGGGCCGGACAATGGATTGTTGTCGCTTGTGGCCGTGCGGAATACCGACACACAGCTTTGGCGTATCACCTGGCAACCTGAAGACCTGAGCTCGACATTTCACGGCCGCGATGTGTTTGCGGTGATCGCGGCTGAAATTGCGCGTGGTGAATTCCCTGAATCCAAGCTGTCGCAAATTGAAAAGCTTGAAGTTGAGTTTGACGCCGGTGAATTGTCGCGCGTCATTTACATCGACCACTTTGGTAATGCATGGGTTGGGGTTCGGAATGTCTCCAAGAATGCGCGAGTGAGCGCGGCCGGTGAACTGTTCAAATACAGCGAAAGTTTTGGTTTTGTTGGCAAGGGCGAAGGCTTCTGGTTCAACAACAGCGTTGGATTGCTGGAACTCGCCGTCAACCGGGGCAACGCGGCGACATCATTTGGCTTGAAGGTGGGCGATGTGGTTCAAGTGCAGGACTTAATTAAGTCGCTTCACTAGCAGGATATTAATTCAGCCCGATTAACACGGCGCGATAATCATTCACGTTGGTGCGTGTGGGGCCTGTTTGCACCAGATCACCCAGGTGCGAAAAGAAACTATAACTGTCGTGCATGTCGAGATAGTTGGATGCGCTTAAGTCCTGAGCCTGCGCACGGATCAACGTATCGGGTGACATGATGGCGCCTGCATTGTCTTCACTGCCATCTATCCCGTCCGTATCGCATGCAATGGCCCAAGCAGGAAGACCTTGCATCGCCAGGGATAGTGCCAGCAAGTATTCGGTATTACGTCCACCACGACCATGCGGTGCCGATAGGGCCACCGTGGTTTCGCCGCCGGTAATCAGCGCCAGCGGTTGGGTACTTGTGCAGGCCTGTACGAGCGCGGCATGTTGCTGCGCGATGGACCTTGCATCTCCGTTGACACACTCTGAAAGTACCATAGCCCGAATGCCATGCTGCTCAAAGACTCGACGGGCTGCACTGAGGCTGTCGTGTGCCGTTGCAATGATGCGATTTTGCATACGTGCAAAACAGGGGTCGCCCGGTTTGGGCGTGTCTGATCGATGACCGTCGACGCAGGCCTCGAGGTATTGCCCTATTCCGGCGGGAAGCGGGATGCCAAAGTGTTTCAGCCGATCGAGTGCATCAACGCAGGTGGTCGGGTCGGGTGCGCAGGGGCCGGAAGCAATATGGGTGGGATCGTCGCCGACGACGTCGGAAATAATCAAGGCCAGGCCTTGCGCGTTTTGAGCGGCTTGCGCCAGGCGTCCACCCGACAATTGCATGAGGTGCTTGCGCACCGTATTGATGTCCTGGATGGTGGCTCCGGCGTGGAGCAGGGCTTTGGTGACCTGACGCAGCGCTTTCAGGCTAATGCCCTCGACCGGTGCAGCGAGCAGGCTGGATCCGCCGCCTGAAATCAGCGCCAGCAACAGGTCGTCTTTGCCCAATTGCCCGGCCATTTCCAGCATGCGTAAAGCTGCTGCTTCACCCCGGCCGTCGGGCAGCGGGTGGCTGGCTTCGACGACTTCAATGCGCCGCGTGGGGAGGCTGTGTTGATAGCGCGTTACGACCAGACCGGATAGCGGTGCATCGGCGGGCCAATGGGCCTCAACTGTGGCAGCCATGCTGGCTGCGGCTTTGCCGCCGCCCACCACCAGCGTGCGACCTTGTGGCGGATTAGGCAGGTGGGGCGGCAGGACGCGCGCCGGATCGGCAGCAGCAACGGCAGCGTGAAACGAGTCCAGCAACAGCGCGCGCGGATCGAGCCCGGGTGACATGCGGTCAGCCCGCAGACGAGCGGTTCAGCCCGCGGGCAATGCGGCTGCGCAGCTTGGGTCCCAAGTGCATGGCCAACCGAAACAGGGTCGGCATGGTGAACAGTGTCAGCGTGGAAGCGACCAGCAGGCCCCACACCAGACTGGCGGCCATCGGTCCCCAGATCAGCGATTTGCCACCGAGACCCACCGCGAGCGAGAACAGACCGCCGATGGTGGTGGCGGTGGTGATGATGATGGGCACCACGCGGCGCCGCGCCGCGTAAAGCGTGGCATGGATCAGGCTCATGCCGGCCTGTAGGCGCGTGTTGGCGGCATCGATCAGCACGATGGACGCATTGACCGCGATGCCAGTGAGCGCGATGACGCCGTAGAGGGTGTACAAGCTGAGCGGGTTTTGCGTGATGAAAAGTCCGAACACTACCCCGGTAAACGCCATCGGGACCGTCAGTAGAATCAGCAGCGGCTGCCAGTAGGAGCGAAATTGCGCGGCCAGGATCAGGTAGATCAGGCCAACCCCAAGCAGGAACAGCATCTTCATCGCATCCAGGCTTTCGTTGATGTCGTCGAGTTCGCCGGTAAAGTCGATGCGGATAGTGGGGTAGCGCAGCTTCATCGCGGCCCATAGTTCGGCAATGCGTGCGTTGGCCTCGACGGTGTCGAGTTGGGTCTTGTCGAGATCGGATTCGATGGTAATCGCACGCTTGAGGTTGTAATGCTTGATACCCCCCGAGCCGGTGCGGGTGTCGGCGTGCACCAGTGCACCGAGTGTGGTGGTACCGCCAGCGGGCAGCGCCACCGGATCGGACAGCAGTTGCTGGATGTCCTCCAGGTGATCGCTATTGGCGGTGGCACCGCGCACCCGCACTTCGATCTTGTCGCCCTGGTCGCGCGTTTCACTGATGATTTCGCCCTCGGTGTGAAGTCGAACCAGACGCGCCGCGGTGGCGGGGTCGATCCCGGCGTGTTTCAGGGCTTCGGCGTTGAGTTGCAGCACCAACTGCGGCCGGCCGGGCAGATCGTCGTCGGACACATCGCGTGTGCCCGCGATCTGGCTCACCGCCCGCTTCAGTTCCCGCGTGGCGGCGCGCAATTCGTTGATGTCATCGCCCAGCAATCGCAACTTGATCGGTTTGGAAGCGGGCGGGCCGCCCGACAGCTGGGTGAACGAAACTTTTCCGGAAGTGGGCAGCGCTTCGACATCGCGGCGCATTGCTTCTACCACCTCGGTGACCTCGCGTTGATCCGCGCCACGCGGGTTGAGCGAGACGTTGATCTGGCCGTAGGCCTCGCCGTACAAGGGCTCGGTGTCGGTCCATTTGACCCCCGCATAGGTCACCACGCCACGCGCCTCGCCGGCTTGCAAATGACGACGCACCACGGTTTCCAGCTTCTCTGTTTCGCGCAGGGTCACGTCGATGGCGGTGCCACTCGGCATATCCAGGCTGACATAGAACAGGCGGATCGGGTCAAAGGCGAAGAACTGCGTGCGCACCGCGCCGCTCGCGACCAGGCCGACTGCGCCGACAAACAGCACCAGCACCAGCGCCCCGCCTATC
>JAAFGW010000020.1 GCA_010365175.1 Sulfuriferula multivorans
CATCCGGTTTGGCCCGATTGCACTGCCGCCGCAATTGCGCCGTGGTCAGAAAATGGAACTTGAAGACGATCTGGTTGCGCGCGTGCTGCAGTGGGCAGACATGGCGCCCAGTCCGCGCCGGCAGATGCGCGGTGTGCCGGATAAGCACACGCGCAAACCACGCATGCGTTAATACATTAGCCTCATTGAAAAACGGCAGTTTGGCTCGCCATAAAGCGAGTCAAACTGCCGTTTTTGGTTAGATCGGGTGGGTTTTCCACCCGCTGCCTTTAGTTCTCAGTAAGCTTCTTGATCACGCTTGCAGCCCATTCGCGGCCACCGAGGCCAAATGCCAGGGCAAAAGCCAGACCGATTGCACCAAACCCAATCTGGAAGGCCGCGGTCAACAGCGTCGTGCCAATTGCCAGCTGTTCCAGCGCGACGAATATTACGAAGATGATTACCGCATACTCAGCCAACGTGCTGATGGTCAGTGCGCCCTGCACCCCGATGTTGTTGAGGTAAGCGAATACCATGCGGTTGATGAAGCGCGCCACCAATATCCCGAACACCAGCACCAGAATGGCGACAATGATATTGGGAATATAGAGCACCACCTTGTTGAAGAGTTCTGCCACCATGTGCAGGCCGAGGCTGTTGGCTACCGTGACAATCACGATGAAGATAATGACCCAATAGGCTAATTTGGCGAGGATTCGTGACAGTGACACATCCAGATGTCCCTGCTTGAGAAAGGCTTCGATGCCGGTTTTTTCGGCAAGGCTGTCAAAGTGCAGAATGTCGAGCAGTTTCATGACGCCAGTGCGCACCAGGTTGGCTATTAACCAGCCGACAAACAGCAGCACCATGGCAGCAAGCAGTTGCGGTACAAAGCTTGCCATTTGCGTCCAGAAAGATGTCAGAGAAGCGACGAACACATCCAGTTGTTGCTGCATGGCAAATTCCTCCATTACTGCTGAAAAAACGCATTATAACGAACGGATCGCAAAGCATTCTATCCACTGTGAATACGCAAGGTGGCGCAAAGCCTGTTATGAGCGGGAGTTTGTGCATACACTATAAAAATGACAGTAAGCAGTACGCCTAGGTTTTCCGGATTCTTGCCGGTCGCGCAGTTGGATACGCTGGTTGCAACCCTCATGGCGCAGGCTTATGAATGCCACGGTCCTGTAGTTGAAAACGGCGCTATCGTCATGCGTGAACTGGCTGTGCCCGATGGGTTGCCGCGCGGCTTGCAGGCCGAGCAGGCGCCGGGACACTATCGATTGACACGGGATCCGCTCAACCGCTATTTTGCTTGGGCCAACGGGCCGCAGGCGATCAAGCCGCAGGTCTTTGCGCCGAAGGAATCGATGTGGCGTGTGGAGCGCGATGCGGCGGGTGCCCTGCAGTTCGCGGCGGTGCTGCCTGAAATACCCAAGCAGGCAATCATCGGCGTGCGCGCCTGCGACCTGGCTGCGCTCGCCTTGCAGGATGCGCATTTTCTGCGCGATGGTCGGCGCGACGCGCACTATGCGCAACGGCGCGAACAGCTTTTTCTGGTGGCCGTGCAATGCGCTGTGCCCGCATCCACGTGCTTTTGTGCATCCACTGGAGATGGTCCCACTCCAACCACAGGCTACGACATCTCGCTGGCAGAGCTGGCAGAGGGTTTCGTCGTCGTGGCAGGCAGCGACAAAGGGGCGGCGGTACTGGGCGCGCTGAATCTGTCGCGTGCCACTCCACAACAGATTGATGCGGCCCAACAACAGGGACAGGCTGCTGCGGCCAGCCAGACGCGCAGCCTGCCTGGGCGTCTATCCCTTTCAGGGGGGAATCTCCGTGACGTGTTGATGAGCCAGTTGGAGCATCCGCGCTGGGATGACGTGGCGACGCGTTGCCTGGCCTGCGGCAACTGCACGGCAGTCTGTCCCACCTGTTTTTGCCATGCCGAGATGGACGTGCCAAGCCTTGATGGCCAGGCAAGCGAGCATGAGCGGAAATGGGATTCGTGCTTTGGCGAGTCGCATGGCCATTTGCACGGCACCAATGTGCGGCCCGACATCCGCGGCCGATACCGTCAATGGCTGACCCACAAGCTGGCCACCTGGAACGACCAGTTTGGTCGGAGCGGCTGTGTCGGCTGCGGCCGTTGCATCGCCTGGTGCCCGGTGGGGATCGACCTGACGGAAGAAGTGGCGGCACTGACGACCGGCGAGGCGCATACATGACAGCGAAGCCAGCAATTGATGCGGGCGTGCCGCATGCGGCCACCGTGGTGGCGCGTACCCAGGAATCCCCCAGCATCTTCACCCTGCAATTGCGCCTCGACGATGCGGCTGCACAGGCCGCTTACCGGTTCGCGCCGGGCCAGTTCAACATGCTGTATCTGTATGGCGTGGGCGAGGTTCCGATCTCCATCATGTCCGATCCGGGAGACCAGGGCAGCATCGGTCACACCATTCGTGCGATCGGACGCGTCACACAGGGACTCTCCAGTTTGCAGCCTGGAGACCAGGTCGGTCTGCGTGGCCCATTCGGTCGGGGCTGGCCGTTGCAGGAAATTGGCGGGCACGATCTTGTGCTGGTCACGGGCGGGCTTGGCTGTGCGCCGGTGGTGTCGGTCATTCATTACGTCCTGAGAAGACGGGAACGCTTCGGCAAACTGGTCATCATTCAGGGAGTCAAACACGCCGAGGACCTGATCTGGCGTGAACAGTATGACCACTGGGCTACGCTGCCGGATACGCAAGTGCTGGTGGCCGCCAACGAGGGCGGTGCGCTGTGGCCCTGGCATGTCGGGCGCGTGACGGAATTGTTTTCAATGGCCCGCTTCAATCCAGAACGTGCAGCAGCGATGATGTGCGGTCCGGAAGGCATGATGCGGGCTGCAGCCGAAAGCTTGCTGCAACGCGGTCTGCCCGAATCGCGTCTTTTTTTGAGCATGGAACGCAACATGCAGTGTGCCGTAGGGCGCTGCGGCCATTGCCAATTGGGTGGCTCATTTGTATGCCGTGATGGCCCGGTGTTCAGTTGGGGCCAGGTCAAATCCTTGCTGGCGCACCGGGGGTTTTGATGAGCACACCCACTGTACATTCCATCAAACCGCGCGTGGCGGTACACAAGTTCAGCTCCTGCGATGGCTGTCAGCTGGCTTTTCTCAACCTTGGCGAGGAATTGCTTGTACTCGCCGAACGGGTCGAACTGGTTCATTTTGCCGAAGCCGGAGCGCTCGACCCGGATACCGAAGTGGATGTTGCGTTTGTCGAAGGCAGCCTTTCCACTCCGGAAGATATCGAGCGAATTCAGCATATACGTCAGCACTGCCGCATGCTGATCGCCATCGGTGCCTGCGCCACCTCGGGTGGCATCCAGGCGTTGCGCAACAGCGCCAACGGGGCGGAATGGGTCGCGCAGATATACAGCCATCCTGATGCGATTTCCAGTCTGGAACGCTCAACCCCGATCGCCAGCCAGGTCAAAGTCGATTTCGAATTGTGGGGCTGCCCGGTCAGCAGTTCGCAGATCCTGGCGGTAGTGAATTCCCTGCTGCTTGGCGTCGCACCGCACGACAATGCAGACAAGGTGTGCACCGAGTGCAAGCGGCGCAATCTGACCTGCGTCATGGTCAGCCATGGTGTGGCCTGCATGGGGCCGGTCACGCGGGCGGGCTGTGGTGCGCTGTGCCCGAGCATGGGGCGCGACTGCTACGGGTGTTATGGCCCGGCGGAAAACACCAATACCGATGCGCTTGCGGCGCAATTCCGTGCCCTGGGGCTCACACCGCAGGCCATCGTGCAACGCTTCCAGTCGATCAACAGCCAGGCCCCCGTCTTTCTGGCGGCGGCGAACAAAGTCAAAACGCGATGACTGAACAGAAACGAACAGTTTCGATACACGTCCCGGTGCTGACACGGGTGGAAGGCGAGGGTGCACTCGATTTGCGCATCGAGAACGGCGAGATCGTCGAACTGCGTCTGCGTATTTTCGAGCCGCCGCGCTTCTTCGAGAAATTTCTGGAAGGCCATAGCTATACCGAAATCCCCGACATGGTGGCGCGCATTTGCGGCATCTGCCCCGTCGCCTATCAGGCCACTGCCGCGCAGGCGCTGGAAAAACTGTTCGGCGTCGAACTCAATCCGTGGGCGCAGGCCATGCGTCGGGTGTTTTACTGCGGCGAATGGATCCAGAGCCATAGCCTGCATATCCACCTTCTGGCCGCGCCGGACTTTTTCGGCTGCAACAGCGTCATTGAGTTGGCGCGTATCGCGCCCGACGAGGTGCGCCGTGGGCTGCGGATTCAGGCCCTGGGAAACGAGTTGATGGAGTTGTTCGGTGCCCGCTCGGTGCATCCGGTTGGCATACGCGTTGGCGGGTTTCATCATGCGCCCGCGCTGTCGCAAATCAGCGCCATCCGCGACAAGCTGCGCGCCGCGCTACCGGAGGCCGAGGCGCTGATCCGCTGGGCGGCCAGCATTCCGGTGCCGCAGGATAACCAGGCTTTTGTTTCGGTCGCCATGCACCACGCGAGTGACTATGCCATCGAGCGCGGACAGATCGTCACCAGCGATGGACTCAACATCGAAGCAGACGCCTTTGATACCCATTTTGCCGAACACCACGAACCCTTTTCCACCGCACTGTTCAGCACCTATCAACAGCAACCGTATCTGGTCGGGCCACTGGCCCGGCTGAATCTTAATCACGACCGTCTGCCCGAACGGGTCAAAACACTGCTGGCCGAAACCGGGCTGACACTGCCCAGCCGCAACCTGTTTCACAGCCTGACGGCGCGGGCGGTGGAGATCCTGCTGGCCTTGCATGAAGCCCTGCGCCTGCTCGAAGGGTATCGCGTGCCGGATACGCCCTGGGTGCCGGTTACACCGCGCGCTGGCGTGGCCACCGGTTGCACTGAAGCGCCTCGCGGGCTGCTGTGGCATCGCTACGAAATGGATGCTGACGGCTGCGTGGTCAACGCGCGTATCGTGCCGCCCACCAGCCAAAACCAGGGGCGTATCGAGGAAGACTTGCGGCTGTCGTTGCTGAACCTGGGCCTGGATCAGCCCGACGACGCGCTACGCCTTCACTGCGAACAAGTCATTCGCAACTATGACCCCTGCATCTCCTGCGCCACCCATTTTTTGCGGATGAAGGTGGAGCGGGGATGAGCACGGTTCGCGTCCTGGGTATCGGTTCGCCATCCGGCGATGACCAGGCCGGCTGGCTAACGGTCGATGCCTTGTTGAGCAAGTGCGTGCTATCAGGCCATGAGCTTGTCATCGAGAAGCTGGATCGTCCCGGTGCCAGCCTGATTCCAAAAATGGAGAACGCGTCCTGGGTCATTCTGGTCGATGCCATGCAAAGTACCGGACAAGTGGGGCAGGTACAGCGTTTCGACCAGACCGACTGGGCTGGCTATTGCCAGGGGCTGTCCAGCCACGGATTCGGTGTGCTCGCTGCACTTTCACTTGCCCATGAACTTGGCTGTTTGCCCCACAGGCTGGATGTGTATGGAATTGGAATCGGCCAGGTGACGCCTGGAGAGGCACCCAGCGAAAGTATTCAGGTTGCTGCGAAGCAACTGGCCATGCGCATTGCCACTGACTTGAACAATAAGCAGTTCGCTTAAAGATCTTCGCGCCGCAACATGAAGACGAACTGGTCGCCACGCTCAGTATCGAGCCAGGTAAAGGGTAGGGCGGGGTAAGCCGCCTCAAGCACGTCGCGGTTGTGACCGATTTCCACCACCAGCAGGCCGCCGGGGTTGAGATGGGACTTGGCTTCGGCCAGAATCTGCCGCGACGCATCCAAACCATCTTCACCGGAACCCAGCGCCAGTGACGGTTCCGCCTGATATTCCGGTGGCAGCTCTGCCACCGAATCGGCGTTCACATAGGGCGGATTGCTGACAATCACGTCATAGGTACGGCCTTTCAGTGCCGTAAACAAGTCCGATGTGATGCAACCGATCCGATCCTGCAATTTGTAATCGCCGATATTGCGCGTAGCCACATCCAGTGCATCCTGGGATAAATCGACTGCGTCGACCTGGGCATTGGGGAATGCCAAGGCTGCAAGTATGGCCAGACAACCCGAGCCGGTACATAGATCGAGCGCACGTGTGACCTCGTCCGGATGCTCGACCCACGGTGCCAGATTCTCATGCAACAGTTCAGCAATGAAGGAACGCGGCACAATCACCCGCTCGTCGACGTAGAAACGGTGTTCGCCCAACCAGGCTTCATGGGTGAGATAAGCGGCAGGTACGCGTTCCTTGACTCGCCGCTCGATCACCGCCTGAACCTGCTCCGATTCACCGTGGGTGAGGCTGGCATCAAGAAAGGGATCGAGCCGGTCGAGCGGTAAATGCAGGGTATGCAGGATCAGATAGGCGGCTTCATCAAACGCGTTATCTGAACCGTGGCCAAAACACAGCTTGGCTTCGTTAAAGCGCGATACGGCAAAGCGCAGCCAGTCGCGTACGGTAATGAGGGATTCGGTGTCGTCGAAATGGTTCATGGGTTCAAGCGTGATCAGGTCAGCAGTTTTTCCAGGGTCTTTTGATAAATTTCCGCCAGCGGTTCAATGTTTTCCACAGCCACATGCTCGTTCAACTTGTGAATGCTCATGTTGAGTGGACCGAACTCAACCACTTCACGACATATTTCCGCGATAAAGCGACCATCCGAGGTGCCGCCCGTAGTCGACAATTCAGGCGTGATGCCGGTTATTTCGTGGATCGCCTCACTCAGCTTTTCGCACAGCGGACCCCGCGGCGTAAGGAATGGCTTGCCCGATAAAGTCCAGTCAATTTCAAAATCCAGACCATGGCTTTCCAGAATTTCCTGCACCGCATCCATCAGGCCTTCGGCTGTGCTGGCCGTAGAAAATCGGAAATTGAACGTAATTTCGATTACGCCCGGAATAACGTTGGTCGCGCCTGTACCGGAATGAATATTCGAGATCTGCCAGGTTGTGGGTGGAAAGTGGCTATTGCCCTCGTCCCACATGGTGTCTGCAAGCTCGGCAATCGCAGGCGCTGCCAGATGGATGGGGTTCTTGGCCATGTGCGGGTAGGCGATATGCCCTTGCACGCCTTTGACGCGCAGGATGCCGGACAGCGAACCGCGGCGACCATTCTTAATGGTGTCGCCGAACTCAGCGGCGCTGGTGGGTTCGCCGACGATGCAGTAGTCAAGCAGTTCACCTCGCGCCTTCAAGGCTTCTACCACACGGACGGTACCATCGGTTGCGGGGCCTTCTTCATCCGAGGTGATCAGAAAGGCGATGGAGCCTTTGTGGTCCGGGTGGGCGGAGATAAACCGTTCGGTGGCTGTGACAAAAGCAGCATCCGAGGTTTTCATGTCGGCAGCACCGCGTGCGAAAAGCTTGCCGTCTCGGACGGTGGGCTCGAATGGGTCGGACAGCCATTGATCCACCGGCCCCGTTGGGACCACATCGGTATGGCCGGCGAAACAAACGACAGGTGCAGTCAACCCCTTGCGGGCCCACAAATTGTCGACGCCATTGTGACAAATCCGCTCGATATGAAAGCCCAGTTTTTGTAACCGTGCGGCGATGAGATCGTTGCACCCGGCATCGTCGGGTGTCAGCGAACGTCGCTTGAGCAGTTCTACTGCAAGCTCGAAAGTTTCATTGGCCATGCAGGCTTAGGCTCCAAATAGGGCTTGGTACTGGTCTTCGGAAAATCCGATGTGGAAAATACCGTCCACTTCCAGCACCGGGCGTTTGATCACACTGGGTTGGATCTGCATTAGTTGGATGGCACTGGTTTCGTCGATCACGGCGGCTTTCTCCCCATCAGGCAGTTTGCGCCAGGTGGTGCCGCGTGTATTGACCAGTGCCTGCCAGCCGGTTTGCGCAACAGCCTTGCTTAACCAGGTTGCATCAACACCCTGTTTCTTGAAATCGTGAAACGTGACTTCAAACTGATGCGCGGCGAGCCAGGCGCGGGTTTTCTTGACTGTCGTGCAATTGGGAATACCAAAGAGCTTTAAATTGTCGTGGGGTTTCATACTAATCAGGTGTGACGCGCCGGAATCCGCGCGCATCAACGTAAAATCAGGAAATACAAACCGCGATTCTACCCGACCTGATGCACCCTGACGTTCATTCCCACGCCACTCCGCCCCCTCTGGGTGAACCCAGCTTGCGTTCAATCAGCAGTCTGTTCCCATATTTATGGGAGTTTCGTGGCCGCGTGCTGCTGGCAATGGCGCTGTTGATTGGCGCCAAGCTGGCTTCGGTGTCGGTGCCGTTGGTGCTGAAAGAAATCATCGATGCGCTCGACAAGCCACGCCCGGAGTTGGTATTGCCGTTGACCTTCATCATAGGCTACGGTCTGTTGCGCTTTGCCAGCACGACTTTTTCCGATTTGCGCGATGTTATTTTCGCCAAGGTGACGCAACGCGCAACGCGCCGCATCAGCATGGCGGTGTTTCAGCATTTGCACGCATTGTCGCTGCGCTTTCACCTGGAGCGACAAACCGGAGGCATCACGCGGGATATCGAACGCGGCGCCCGGGCGGTGTCGAGTCTGGTGGGCTATCTGTTGTTCCGCATTACCCCGACGGTGCTGGAAATCCTGATGGTAGCGGGCATTTTGTTTGTCAAACTCGACTGGGTGTTTGGCGTGATCACACTGATCACGCTGGCCGCCTATCTCGGCTTCACCATCACCATCACCGAGTGGCGCACTCAGTTCGTTCGGCGCGCCAACACGCTGGATTCCGAAGCCTATGGCCGCGCCATCGATAGCCTGCTGAATTACGAGACGGTCAAGTATTTCGGCAATGAAAAATACGAAGCCAAGCGTTACGACACCAGCTTGATCGAGTGGGAAAACATGGCGTTGAAATCACAGCGCTCGCTCGGTCTGTTGAATGCAGCACAGGCGGCCGTCATCGCAATAGGCGTCACCCTGATGGTGCTGCGTGCCGCCAATGGCGTGGTCGAGGGCAAGCTGACGCTGGGCGATCTGGTGATGGTGAATGCATTTTTGCTACAGATGTTCCAGCCGCTGAGTTTTCTTGGCGTGATGTACCGCCAAATCAAGGAATCGATTACTGACGTCGAGCGCATGTTCGCGTTGTTGAAACGGCCGCGTGAAGTCGAAGATGCACCCGATGCACGTGAGCTCGATGTGGTGGCAGGCGCAGTGACATTCGATCACGTGGACTTCTCCTACAATGCAGACCGTCCGATTCTGCATGACGTCAGCTTCAGCATTCCCCCGGGTAAAACCGTGGCTGTGGTGGGTGCGAGTGGTGCCGGTAAATCAACGCTGGCGCGCTTGTTGTTCCGGTTTTACGATGTGGGCGCGGGCAGTGTCAGCATTGACGGCCAGGACATTCGACAGGTCACGCAGGACAGTCTGCGTGTCGCCATTGGTGTGGTGCCGCAGGACACCGTTCTGTTCAACGACAGCATCTATTACAACATTGCATATGGCCGCCCTGATGCCACCCGCGACGAAGTGATCGAAGCCGCGCGCGCCGCACACATACTGCATTTCATCGAAATTCTGCCGCAGGGTTGGGACACAACGGTGGGCGAACGTGGCCTCAAATTGTCGGGCGGCGAAAAGCAGCGGGTGGCGATTGCCCGCACGCTGCTGAAGAATCCAGCCATCCTGATTCTGGACGAGGCCACCTCCGCACTCGACACCAAAACCGAAAAGGCGATTCAGGCCGAGTTGCTGGAAATTGCCCGCAGCCGCACCAGCCTCATCATTGCGCACCGCTTGTCTACTGTGGTCGAGGCTGACGAGATCCTGGTGATGGAAGGCGGGCATATCGTCGAACGTGGCCGACATCTTTCACTGCTGCCGAAAAATGGGGTGTACGCGCACATGTGGGCCTTGCAACAGCAGTCCGAGGGCAACGCCGGGCAATGAAAGCCTTGTTGCGCCCCGGTGTACCGCGCCGTGAAGTGTGGGCCTGGGCCATGTTCGATTTTGCCAATTCGGGCTACACGACGGTGGTCATCACCGCCGTGTTCAGTGCCTATTTCGTTTCTGTTGTCGCGGGCAATGCCCCCTGGGCGACGTTTGCCTGGACCTTGGCCCTGTCAGCTTCCTATGCATTGGTGATGCTGACTGCGCCGCTCATCGGTGCCTATGCTGACGCGCATGCCAGCAAGAAAAAATTGCTGTGGCTCACCACGCTGGGCTGTGTGGGCGCCACGGCATTGCTGTACTTTGCGGCGCCGGGCGCGTTGATCCTGGCAATAGGCGCACTGGTGGTTTCCAATTATTTCTTTGGTACCGGGGAAAACCTCATCGCCGCGTTCTTGCCTGAGTTGGCGCATCCTCGTGCGCTGGGGCGGGTATCAGGCTGGGGCTGGGCTTTGGGTTATGTCGGTGGATTGGTGTCGCTCGGTGCGAGTCTGGCCTACATCAGCGGGGCACAAACGGCGGGACAGGGTGCGGCGGATTTTGTGCCGGTGGCCATGCTTATCACTGCTGCGATTTTTGCGCTGGCAAGTTTGCCCACATTATTGATGCTGCGTGAACGTGCTCAACCGCAACCGCACCGTACCGCGCGCAGCGCCTGGGCACAGGTTAAGCACACGTTGAGCCATCTTCGCCAGCTACCTGATTTGAAAAAATTTTTAATCTGTACCGTGCTCTACCAAGCGGGGATTCAAGCGGTGATTACCTTGGCGGCCATTTACGCCAGCCAGGTTTTTCATTTCACGACCCAGAAAACCATACTGCTGGTTCTGCTGGTCAACATTACCGCCGCACTAGGCGCATTCGCCTTTGGTTACGTGCAGGATCGCATCGGCCATGTACGGGCCATTGCATTCACACTCGTTGGCTGGATCGTCATGGTGCTGCTTGCCTGGGCCGCGCCCGACGAACGCATGTTCTGGGTGGCAGCCAATCTGGCGGGCTTATGCATGGGCGCTTCGCAGTCAGCAGGACGTGCCATGGTTGGCCTGCTGGCGCCCCCGGCACACCAAGCTGAATTTTTCGGATTGTGGGGGTTGGCGGTCAAACTCGCATCGATCATCGGCCCGCTGACTTATGGTGTCACCAGCTGGATAACGCAGGGCAACCATCGCCAGGCCTTACTCATCACCGGCAGCTATTTTGTCGCGGGTTTATGGGCGTTGCGTAGTGTGCAGGCTGCACGCGGCTATCGTGCCGCCCGCCGATTTGTGCGCGTTGCGGATTGAGTGAGTTGGGACTGAGTGAATATGGCTGACTTCACCTTGTGCGAAACCGACTGGACACACGATGCATCGCGCCTGAGCGTGGTGCGACGCGCTGTCTTTATCGAAGAGCAAGGCATACCCGAAGCCCTGGAATGGGATGCGCACGATGCTACGGCCCTGCATATCCTTGCCCTGAACATAGTAGGTACGCCTATAGGCTGCGCTCGATTGCTGACTGACGGCCATCTGGGCCGCATGGCGGTGCTGCCGTCCTGGCGCGGAGTTGGAATTGGCAAAGCGTTGCTGGCTGCGCTCAAGCACGCAGCACAAGTACGCGGATATTCTGTGCTCAGGCTCAGTGCACAAACGCATGCTGCTGGTTTTTACGCGGCGGCTGGTTTTGAGGCCGTTGGGACAGAGTACGCGGAAGCAGGTATCCCACATGTGGCCATGCAACTAATATTGACTTGATTATTGCAGCATAACCTTGCAGGCCGCATTGATTAGTACTTAATGATTATCTGATAAAGTGCGTTTTCAAAATGACCCAAATAGAAGTGTTTTGTTTATTGGATTTCAATCTAAGACACACTGAGTTTCCCGCTCGGTAATACCGCAGATCGCCTGACAACGCTGCAAGGAATCATACTGATGACAAATATTGACCCGCAAGGGGTAGACCGCGGCTCTAATCATGCTAACGCATCCAGTACCCCACTCAAAGCCGGCATAGTGGGTGCGGGAATAGCGGGTGCCAGTTGTGCGGGGCATCTTGCAGCTGCCGGTTGGGATGTGGACGTATTTGAAAAGGCGCGCGGCGCGGGTGGGCGTTTATCGACTCAACGCCTGGAGCAGGGCTGGGCTTCCTTGGGGTCGCCCTTTATCTCCGCCCAACGTGACCCATTCCGTAGCCAGTTGCGCCAATGGGTACGTCAGGGCTGGCTTGAGGCCATTCGAGGTGACGTATTGCAAGGGCGCGCCACGGTATCGTGGGTCCAGGCACAGCTGCAAAATCACTACAGACTGAATATTGAGCCATCCAAACTGGTGCACGAGTTGCTCGGCGAGGCAAGACTGCATACCAACACGCCTGTTGCAGCGCTTAAGGCCCGCACCATCATTCTTGAAGATGGCCGGGAAATGGGCAACTTCGACTGCGTGATCTGTAGTGTTCCCACGCCGCAGGCTCTACCTTTGCTCGATGCACTGCCCCTGCTGCGCGATGGCCTGGGCAAAATTCATTATCGCCCGATCTGGTCGTTTTTAATGCGTTGGGAAGGGGGGCCAACAGCCAATGTCATCAAGTTTGACGATCATCTGCTCAAGCTTGCCGTACGCCAGTCATCCGACAACCCCGGCCTATGGGTCGTACATAGTAGTCACGAGTTTGCAGAAACGTACCTTGAGGCCTCAGTCGAAGAAGCCAGTACGCGTGCGGCCTCGGCATTGATGGGACTCTTGGGCTTACCTTGGCCGGTTGAAGTCGAGGTGTCCCATCTGTGGCGGTATGCACGCCCGGAATCGACAAAAGCAGCGGGGTTTTGGCTAAGCGACCGGGAAAGCCGGGTTGCCCTGATTGGTGATGGCATTGCCGGAGAAGGCGTTGAGCGTGCCTGGGAAAGCGGCGTTCGATTGGCACAGGCACTGATTCAGGCCAAGGCCGAATTGGTTTTGTAAAAATGCGCTGATTATCGCTATCGGATGCTGCGCTTCAAATACCCCCACAGCGCTGAGCGGTATAGCCTTGTCGATTGATTGCATCCAGAAGCATGCCTGAACGCGTAAGGTCAGCGTTAAAGGCCACTGCGATCAAATGGATTCTGCGGTCATTGAATCGCAGGGAAACGACCCAATCTATGGTCAGTAATGATTCATCGAGATCATGCCTGGCCTGGGCGTCCAGTGCCTCATTGACATGGATTTCGAAGTCAATAACGTTCATTATTCTCATCCTGTCGGGTTGGAAAATAATGACTCAATCCCGTCATAGACAGTGTTGAAAATAGGTTATTCCAGAATCCGACAGCACAAGTCCCAGATTGACACTAAAATGACATCTACTCAGACAACAATGACGCATCGGGGTAACCCGAATAAACCTGCGGCTCTCACCTGACATGCTTTATATCGAATTATTCAAATCACTTGAACGCGCCCGTTGGAATATGGAAACCGATATTCCGTGGGACACCTTCGATGCCACCAAGCTCACCGACGAGCAGGCATTGACCATCAAGATGAACGCCATCACCGAATGGGCGGCATTGCCTGCGACTGAAATGTTCCTGCGAGACTTCGTGCATGACAGCGATTTCTCAGCCTTCATGTCGATCTGGTTTTACGAAGAGCAAAAGCATTCGCTGGTATTGATGGAATACTTGCGGCGCTTCAAGCCTGAGTTCATGCCAACAGAAGAAGAATTGCACGCGATTCGTTTCCCGTTTGATCCGGCTCCGCCGATGGAAACCTTGATGCTGCATTTTTGCGGCGAAGTGCGATTAACACAGTGGTACAAGTGCGCATCGGATTGGCACACCGAACCCGTGATCAAAAAGATTTACGAAACCATTTCAAGAGATGAAGGCCGCCATGGCGGCGCCTATCTGCAGTATATGAAACGTGCACTGAAGCAGGGCGGCAGTGGTGTGGCCGCAGCCTTCGCCAAAATTGGGTTTTTGATGGCGTCGAGCAAGCGCTCAGACAAGGCACTGCATCCTACCAATCTGCACGTCAACGAAGCGCTGTTTCCGCTGGACACCATCCAGTCGCGCCTGCCCAATCCGGAATGGATGGAACACTGGCTCGACGAACAAATCCGCTTTGATGAAACCTGGGAAAACAAGGTGATAGGCGGGATATTACGCAATCTGTCGAACTTGCTGGGGCAGACGTTCGAGAACACGCGCGACCTCAACCGCTACCGCAAACAAGCGCTCGCTGCCACCTGACAACTTCTCGCATAGGTGACAGCCCCGCAGCGAAAGTCTCATTCGGTCGGGTGCTGCCGGCCCGTGAATGGATCAAACCCGCCATAACCCGGGATGAGTCAGACACGATCAATGATCAATTTCAACGCGCGTGTCCAACGTGTCAGTCGGTGAGCCAATAAAAAGAGAGTGGAGGCAGGGCAATTTCATTATTTTCCACCTCGATGCGTCCGCCCGAGCATAGGTCTTGCATGCTTTCCTGTAGAAAAAAGCCGTAGGGCGTTAATGCGGCGAGAGGAAGCGTTTGCGCCTCAACGTTGAAGTTTCCGATGACCAACACGCGATTGCGGATGTTTTTCGGATCGGTTCGGGAAAACACCAGCAGGTTGGGATTGCCCACCGTCAGTAATTGACGGTTGTCGAAATCGGCGAATGCCATCGTTTCCTTGCGTTGCGCGATCAGTTTTTTGAGTGAGGTATATATCCGGTGTTCCACTGTCCCGGTTTGATGGCGTTTTTTTGCCTTGTTCCAATCAAAATGGGAACGATGTGTCCAACGATTGTCGTCTCGCTTGCAGGGATCTTCGAGGTATTCCTTGCTATTGAGCATGCCGATCGCATCGCCATAGTAGAGCAGGGGGATCCCGCCGAACGAAAGGATCATGCTGTGCAACAGCAGGATGGTCTTGATCGCGTCGTCGACAGCAACTTCATTCTGGCTTTCGAGCGCGGACTCAAGTCCGACCAGTGAGGCGAGCGATCCGGAAATTCGGGCATCACCTGTTTTGGGGTTTTCGCCAAACGGCAGGCCTCGGGCAGGCGAACCCGGAAACCTCCCGGTAAAGTAATCGATCAGAAAGCGCCGGTGCTTAACCGGGTCATAACCGGCGAGGTGGGCATCGTTATCGTCGAAACCGAGGCCGATATCGTCGTGGCAGCGAACGTAATTGAGCCAGGTTGCCCGTTCCAGTTTAGTCGGAAGGCTTTTGATTCCTTGATTGAGCAAAGCTGCATTCTTTGTCGCAACCGCATCCCAAAGCAGAGACATGAATGTGGCGTTATAGGCAATCTCGCATTCCTTGGCGTTGATCGCGTCCTCGCCAAAGTATTTGGCAATCTCACTTGGTGAAACGATGGCTTCAGCGATGAACAGCACACCCGGCGCGGTAACCTGACAACAGTCTTTCATCAACTGCAACAGCAGGTGCGCCTCGCGTTCGTTCTGGCATACTCTGCCTACTTTCTTCCACAGGAAAGCCACCGCATCCAGTCGCAGAATGTCGGCACCCTTGTTCGCCCAGAACAAAATGATGTCGATCATTTCGATCAACACTTCCGGGTTTCGATAGTTCAGGTCCCACTGGTAATTGTGGAATACTGTCATGACCCACTTGCCCATTTCCTCATCCCAGGTGAAGTTGCCGGGTGCGGTGGCCGGAAAAATCTCCGGCATGGTTTCTTCGTAGAGGTCAGGAGTCTCACGCTCGTCGAATACGTAGTAGTAATCCTGGTATTTCTTTTCGCCCTTGCGTGCTCGCTGTGCCCATTCGTGTTCGTCGGAGGTGTGGTTGACCACCACATCCAGCACCAGCAGCATGTCGCGCTTATTGAGCGTAGAGGCGAGCGCGGCCACATCTGCCGTCGTGCCGAATCGCGGATCGATCTTGCAGAAATCACGTACGGCATAGCCGCCATCGCTGTTTTCAGGTGGGCAGTCGAGTATGGGCATGATATGCAGCATGTTCACCCCCAGTTCCTGCAGGTAGGGCAAGTGGTCGCGCAAGCCCTTGAGGTCTTCGGCAAAGCGATCGCAATACAGTGCCATCCCGACCCATTTCTGATTCAAAAACCAGTTGTAGTCGCGCTCACGTACCAGGTCCGTTTTCCGCAGATGTGGCGCGCGCTCGATATAACGCAGCGCGAGCGTTTCGACCAGGCTGACCATGTGCCCCTTGAAATCGGGACGGTCTCCATACAGCAGCTGAAACAGCGTATGAATGGCGTAAAAGTTTGCCCCCAGGCGGGTATAGAAATGGCGCAGCCGGCTGCGCCCGATTTCAGGGTTCAGCTTTTGCAGAATTTCATTCAGAAGCGCGTGGGAAGCTTGTTCGTACATGTTGAGTCTCAGGTTTGTTCATATGGAACCGCACTGTGCAGAGCGGCTTGGATCATTTAGATCATTGATGTTCTCGTAGCCAGGTATCGACATCCGGTCGAAAATGCGCGACCCCCTCAAGAATACCGGCGCTGTAGTTACCGTTCATACCCAGGTAGTTGCCCCGGGCACGGTACAGGTTGTCATGGTGTGCCGTTTCAAGCGAAGCATTAATCAGGGCATCGGCATTGGCGACCAGAACGGCCGGAATGTCACTGCGCAGCACGTCGAGGTCATTTCCGCTGTCGCCAGCAAAAACCGTATTTTCCAGAGAGAAGTTTTTTTGCTGCATCAGAAAGTGGAGGGCATGCAGCTTGTTGGCGCTGGCCGGAAGGATATCCAGCAATCCGACATGGGCCAGTTCGTCGATGCTCCAGATCAGATTCGCTTTGATGCCGGCTTGCTGCAGTTTCTCGTCCATCTTCCCCATCAATTGCGGTCGGTCGGTCTCTAGCGGAACGTAATAACTGAGTTTGTGGTGATTCTGCTTTTCCTGTTCCTGTAATTTGAGTACCGGCAAACTACTCAATAAAGTGTGAAGCGCGTCATGAGATAAACCACGCCAGTCCGGAGCGATCTGCGCGTCCCATAGATCCCACTGACGCCAACTGCTCGAATCGATCTGGTAAAGGGTCGAACCGACATCCGCGATGGCGTAATCCGGTTGCGGCAGGTCGAATTCCGCAAGGGCCTGCTCGATCAGGGCGCGGTGCCGACCGCTGACATAGACCAATGTCACTTCGTCGCAATGCACCAGACGCCGAAATCGTTCCCTGGCTGTGGGGGATTCGGGATGGGGACCATTGGGTATCAAAGTACGGTCGAGGTCGGTGCATAGCAGCAACGGCTTCATGGTGCGGCGCTTTCCACCTCGTCCCCATAAAACCGGTAATAGTCCAGTGCTTCAAGAATGCCAGCCGCATTCGACTGCTTCGAGAAATAGATGTTTTCAACGTTGGCCAACTCGGACAGCTCGTCAAAGTGCCGGTTGTCGACAACGGTCCCCAGGGTGTTACCGCGCAGCATGTCGGCATCGTCACCGGTAACGCCTGCGACCAGCGTATTTTTCAGCGGGAAGCCTAATTGGTCTGCACACCAGCGCAGGGCCAGCCCCTTGGAGGCACGAATCGGCAGCACGTCGAGGAATTGACCAAAAGAGAAAACGGTATTGACCGTCTGCTCGCTGCGCAACAAGGTATGCCGGATTTCCTTAACATCGGCCACCTTGGGATCGATGTAATAGCTGATTTTGAATTCGCTTTGAAAGCGTTTCGGTTGTTTTTCAAGACCCGGAGTCTCCCTGAGAATGTCGCGCACAGACTGCGGATTCCACAGATGGTTGATGTGGCGCATCCATTCGGTGTCCTGAGTCAGGTTCGGCGCATAGTGAATCTCGGTGCCCTGGCTGGAGATCAATACGCCGGGCTCAGGGATGTTGTATTTGCGCAGGGTGTCGAGTGCATCGTCCAGACGGCGCCCGGTCGCGATCCCGAAGATGGTCGACTTGCGATGCGCCTGAATGGTCTGCAGCAGCTGTGCCAACGATTCACGGTCACCGATCAGATTGAGATCGAGGCTGGTGAAAATCGCGCGGTCGCGAAACACACCCGGGCGTCGAATCAGGTTCATTCGAGCGATCGGCTCCGTCTTTTCGACCAAGGGCCGAATAACCGACAGATATTTTTCCACGTGTGCCTGCCACGAATAATGACGTTGCACCCCTTGAATACCGTTCTTGGCCAAACGACGCCATTCCTGCTTGTCCGACAACGTCTGGAGGATGATTTCTGCCATCGCGGTCTTATCCAGCGGATTGATCAAATGGCCGTTCTGGCAGTTTTTAATGATGTCGATGGGACCTCCGTCCTCAGTTGCCACGATGGGCAAGCCGCAGGAGGCAGCCTCGATCAGCGTCAGGCCGAATGGCTCGGTCAGCGCCGGATTGACGAACACACCCCGAGAGAGTGCCGCAAGTCGATAGAAGAGGGCCACCTCATGCGACTTGTGATGCTTGGGATACGCGACTTTTCCATAGAGGTCGTAGCGGTCGATGGCCAGCAGGATATCGTTGAGGACGCTTTTAGACACGCTTTCCATGTCCTGGATGTCGTCGCGGTTAC